>JBKPPH010000048.1:0-23877 GCA_046733535.1 Acidobacteriota bacterium | reverse complement strand
GCTATAAGCTGGGTATCCGGTTTGGACGTTCCGACATACTCCGAAGATTTCTTGCGAGCGGTCGCACTGGCTTCTACTTTGCCGTCGCACAGGAAGGGACGGTTGCGGCGGGAGATGAAATTGAGTTGCTCGAACGGAATGGCGACGCCTTGAAGATCTCGGATATCACGCGGCTCTACGTAGAGGACAAACACAACGTTGATTTACTGCGCCGTGCTGTTTCACTCGACGCGCTTCCTGAGAGCTGGCGCGACTACTTCCAACGCGAATTGGAGAAGGCAGGCAGGGCTTCCCGTAAATCTTGAAAATCCTGTTGTTCTGACCCCCTGGTGGGGCGTCACCTGCCCCCTCACGCAAGAACGATGACGCCCCCGGCCCCGCTCTGGGCGTGCGGGACCATCCCATAGCGGCTTTATAGGGCGCTAAAAAACGCCTCGCAAGGCTCAAACAAAAATTCCGATCAGCGAAATTCCATGCAAGAATTTTCTATATAGAAACATGGACACACTAATAGTGCCCCGCCAAGTCACGCGAGTTTTTGATGTTTAGGGAAGCCCGGCGTCGCCGTTAACTGATGAGGCTGGTGGTCCCCAGGATCACGGAAATAGTGATGTCTTCGAGTGTTGTCGTCGTTTGAGTGTTTGTCGTCGTAGTTGGTTCGCCGCCCGATACAGCTCCGGGACATTGTATTTGGCCGGCCGATGCAGATACCGCCAAGGTTAAGGTAAGGATCGCTACAGCGCACTGATCACGTAAGGTCTTCATTTTTGGTCCTCCTGGCCATGAGATGCAAAAATTTTGCATTACTAAATAGAACAGCTTTTAATTTTTCTTGCAAGACCGGCGAGGACTGCGTAAGATTTGGCGCGGCTTCCCTAAGATTTTCAATCCTTGCGACTGTGAAGAGCATCACTCACATGACCTTACCGGCCTCACGCTTGCGTGAATCAAAGAACCATCCCTTTACTGCGGAGCGAAGTACTGAACTCTGTTGCGAACTGGCCCGAGAGTTTGAAGAAAAAGGCGAGTATGAGGCGGCCAGAAAGGCACTCAGCGCGCAGTGGCGCGGCATCGGGGAGCACCCGAAGCTGTCGGGCCTGGAGCCAAGCACCGCTGCCGAAGTGCTTCTGCGGGCGGGCACGCTGACGGGCGCAATCGGCGGGAAGAATCAGATTGCAGAGGCCCAGGAGATCGCAAAAAATTTAATCACCGAAAGCCTCACGATTTTTCAGTCACTCAGTTACCGCAAGAAGATCGCCGAAGCACAAACCGAGCTGGCGCTCTGTTACTGGCGCACCGGCGAAATCAATGAGGCCCGCGACCTGCTCCAGGAAACGCTTTCGCGCCTCACTGTCGATAGTGAGCTGCGAGGTAAGGCGATACTCCGGCTGGCTATTGTGGAAATCGAAGCGTCTCAATATAACAAGGCGTTAGGCATCCTTACCGAGTACAACCTCCTCTTTCAAAAGCTCAACAACCAAACGCTTAAAGGCAGTTATTACGTCACTCTCGGCAACGTGCTCGAACGACTTTGGGAAACAGAGAAGCGAAGTGACTATCTCGATCGCGCGCTCGTGGAGTACGCGGCGGCGAGTTTTCATTTCCGGCGAGCACAGCACAAGGGCTACTTGGCCAACGTCGAAAACAATCTCGGCTTTCTCTACTTCAAGATCAATCGCTGCGATGACGCGCATCAGCACCTGGACCATGCGCGCCGCATTCTCGTCAGTCTCAAAGACGTTGGCACGATAGCCCAGGTTGACGAGACTCGCGCGTGCGTCTTTCTCAAACAAGGACGGCTCGCCGAAGCTGAACGAGCGGCGCGATCTTCAGTGCGCAGTTTGGAGAAGAGCGACAGGCACGTCCTTTTGGCTGAAACGCTGATCACGCACGGCAGGGCTTTGGCGCGCCTCGGTAATAGAAGCGCAGCGCTCTCGGCTTTTCGACGCGCGATTGCATTGGCTGAACACAGCGACAGTCTTAATCGAGCGGCCGACGCGGCGCTCGCGGCGTTTCAGGAGATGGGAGAGCACCTCGCTGTAACCGAAGGACAAAAACTCGTTTCCGGCCGCGGGCTGAGTGAACAAATACAATCCTTCGAGCACGAGCTGATCAAAAGTGCGCTCGAAACTGCTCAGGGCAGCGTTACTCATGCTGCTCGTAGTCTGGGTATGTCGTACCAGGCGTTGAGCTACATGTTGGAGACCCGGCACAAAGACTTACTCGAACAACGAACTCCCGCACGGCGCCGGCCACGAAAAGATCACTAGCACACGGGCAGTTTTCACTGGCGTCGTCATCTACTTAGTCTCACCGTTCATGATATCTTGCGCCTGTGAATGTCCTCGGCAGGCCCGTCATTGCGATCTTCATACTGCTTTTCATCGCAGTCGGGCAAAGCCGCGCCGAACAGCTTCCGATTCGCACTTACACCACTGCTGAAGGGCTTGCACGCGATCAGGTTTACAAGATCGTTACCGATCCGCGTGGCTTCCTCTGGTTTTGCACCACCGATGGCTTATCGCGATTCGACGGCTATGAATTTGTTAACTACAGCGTCGCGCAGGGCTTGCCACATCGAATCGCGTACGATCTTTTAATCACAGCAAAAGGCGAGTACTGGGTGGCGACCGCCGCCGGCGTCGCCTTGTTCCATACTTCCGGTGCTACTTCGGAGCCGAAGTTCAAAACTTACGTTCCCACACAACGAGCCGACGCGCAGATCATTACCGACCTCTTCGAGGATCGCTCCGGAACGATTTGGGCAGGAACAGGCAATGGCTTGTTCCGTTTGCACCAGGTCGACGGCGGCGACTGGCAGTTCGAGTACGTTAGTCTGGGCGAGAAGAGCGACGAGTCGCTGGATGTTACAAGCATCATTGAAGGTTCGTCTGGCGCTTTGTGGATCGGCACCGAGCAAGGTCTCTTCCGCCGCTTTCCGGATGGACGCGCAGAGCGATTCACGACAGCGAATGGACTACCGCATCCTCACGTGCGCGCTTTCTGGAAAGATCCGGACGGAACGATCTGGATAGCTACCGGGCTCGGTTTGGCCCAACTCGTTTCCGATGTGCGCTCAGGCGAGTCGATCCTCGCTCGCCTGTACACAAAAAAAGACGGCATGCTGAGCGAAAACGTCACCGGTCTGTTTCGCACGTCAACCGGATGGCTGTGGATCGCAACCACAGTTGGTCTGTCAGAATTCTCTCCTGATCCATTGCCCGGCGGCGGGCACTTCATCAACTACACTCGCGAGCATGGACTGAGTGACGCGGGCATCCGATCGATCGCTGAAGACCTCGATGGAAATCTCTGGCTCGGAAGCGAGAGTGGCGGCGCGATGAAAGTGATAAGTCGTGGCTTTACGTCTTACTCCGAAGCTGACGGGTTGGAACATGGACGCATTGCCGCTATCGGCGAGGATCGGAGCGGTGAGTTGTACGTGGTTACCGGCTCACTCAAAGTCCCCTCGTTTCACATTCATCGATTCGATGGACGTAGGTTCGAAAACATTCGCGTCAACCTGCCCGCGGACGTGGTCCCTACGTGGGGTTGGAACCAGTTGTTTGTTCACGACCGGGATCAAAGGTGGTGGGTACCAACAACCAACGGCCTTCTTCAATTCCCGCCTTTGCGTTCATTCAAAGATTTGGCGAGGGCGCACCCGCTCAAGGTGTTTAGGCAGCAAGACGGACTAAGCGGCAACGAGCCGTTTCGCCTGTACGAAGATTCGCGCGGCGATCTTTGGATCAGCATCATCAGCGACGCGGCCACCGCGTACTTAAACCGGTGGGAACGCGCCACCGGCAAAATTTATTCATACCCAAACGAGATCGCATTACGCGCAGACAGCGCCCCAACGGCGTTTCAGGAAGATCGCAAAGGCAATGTCTGGATCGGTTTTTACTGGGGCGGCCTCGCACGCTATCGCGATGGAAAATTCGACTCCTTCACCAAGGCCGACGGTGTGCCTGCGGGATTGATTCGCGCACTGTATCTCGATGCAAAGGGAAGACTGTGGATCGCGAGTGCGGATGGTGGATTGTCGCGTGTTGACGACCCCACGCAGGAGCGTCCAGCGTTTATTCGTTACACCGTAAAAGAAGGACTCTCGAGCGATCAGATAACATGCATCACCGAGGACCAGTGGGGCCGGATTTACGTCGGCACCGGCATCGGCATCGATCGACTCGACCCCGAGAGTGGTCGAGTGAAACGCTACACGATTGCTGACGGGTTGCCGAATGGTTTTGTGAACGTCGCTTATCGCGACCGCAACAACACGCTCTGGGTCGGCACCTTGCAAGGCTTGTCCAAACTGTTGCCGACGAGAGACGATGGACCAGCGCAGCCGCCGCCGATTTTGATTCAGCAAGTGCGAGTTGCGGGTACCGATCTGCCGCTGCCGGAGTTGGGAGTTACTCAACTCGGCAACCTCGAGTTTGAAGCAAACAAGAACCAGCTCGAGATCAAATTCGTGAGTCTGGGATTTCGTAGCGGAGATGTGCTTCGCTATCAGTTCATGTTGGAAGGCGCGGACAACGACTGGGGCATGCCGATAAATCGACGAGTCGTGAATTACGCAAACCTGCGCCCAGGCAGTTACCGGTTTCGCGTTAGAGCAGTAAATGCCGATGGGATTGTCAGCAGTGAACCGGCTTCGATCGCTTTCACGATTGTGCCGCCGGTCTGGCAGCGTTGGTGGTTCATCGGTTTGGTTGCTCTGCTGCTCGTCGCTCTGACTCATCTGGTCTACCGATATCACACACGCCGTCTCATTGAACTCGAGCGTGTGCGCACGCGCATCGCAACGGATTTACACGACGACATCGGTGCGAGCCTTTCAAAGATCGCGATACTCAGTGACGTCGCCGGACAGGAATTGTCGACTGCAAACGAATCTCCGGTGGGGGCGCCGTTGGCCCAGATCGCCGACACTTCGCGCGACTGTGTCGACGCGATGAGCGACATCGTTTGGGCAGTCAATCCACAACGCGATCACCTGAGTGACCTGACACATCGCATGCGGCGGTTTGCTGAAGATCTGCTCGACGCGAGGGACATTGATTTCACGGTTCGTTCGTTGCTGGATGAGAAAGATATGCGTCTCGGCGCGGACCTGCGGCGCGAGGTTTATTTGATCTTCAAAGAATGCGTCAACAACCTCGTCAAGCACTCTGATTGTCGTAACGCGGAGTTGGCGTTCAGCATAAATGGACCGTGGCTCGTAGTCTCGATCACGGATGACGGCCGCGGTTTCAAAGTCGAAGATCCGGTGACAAATGGGAACGGAATGGGCGGTCACGGTTTGACGAGCATGCAACGGCGTGCAAAAGCGCTCGGCGGCAGTTTGAAGATCAGCTCAGAACCTGGCCGCGGCACCACCGTTACACTCAAAGTGCCACTCAATCAGGGGCGACGATGGTACTGGCTTAACTACCCGAATGGGCGGTGACAGATCACGCCCTGAAAAGGCACAAACGACAGAATGATCAGTAATGTCACAAAGGTGGCGATCGTCGAGGACCAGCGCGAGATCCGTGAAGGGCTCGGACAGCTAATTAATGCCACCGCCGGTTATCGCTGCACCGGCATCTATGCCTCGATGGAAGAAGCACTCGAGAAGATTCCTCACAACCTTCCCGACCTTGTGCTTTCCGATATCGGCCTGCCCGGCATTGATGGCATCCACGGCATCAAAATTTTGAAAGAGCGTTATCCGCAACTCCTGATTCTGATGCTGACGATTTACGACGATAACGAGCGCATCTTCGACGCGATCTGCGCCGGCGCGTGTGGATACCTCCTCAAGAAAACACCTTGGCCCAAGCTGGTGGAATCTTTGAAGGAAGCCGTTGAAGGTGGCTCACCGATGTCGCCTGAAGTGGCTCGACGAGTGATCACAGTATTTCGCGAGATCAAACCGCCGAAAGAATCTGAGTACGAACTCACGCCACACGAAACTCGCCTGCTGCGCATGCTGGTTGAAGGGCACAGTTACAAGACTGCCGCCGCGGAGTTGCACGTTTCGGTGAACACGATCAAATTCCACCTGCGCCACATCTACGACAAACTCCAGGTCCACACCAAATCCGAAGCGGTCGCCAAAGCCCTCCGCCACGGGCTGACGCGTTAGAGCCAATTCGATTTTTACTTTGCGCGCCCCGCACGGAAAGTCATGTTTACAGGGGCTTTGCCTCAAAACTCCAAGATCATTCTTGGAGACAGTCAGTACAGGGAGCGATAGCGACCTGGTCGACGATTGGAGTCAAAAATCTTTAGGAAATATCGCATGCTGATCACTGACCAGGTCGCTACCGCTCGCTGTACTGACCGTCTCCAAGCCTGACGTCCGAGTATTGAGGCAAGGCTGTTTACAGGATTTGCAGGAAGTTGCTAACGCGTATTTCGTAACCGTTTTGGGCCACGACTCCGCTACCCAAACAGGCGGAGATTCTCACCCGCCATGCCTTTATACATACGTCCGTTCGAAACTTGATTCGGAAGGATAAAGGACATGAAAACCACTAAGCTTACCGTAATGATAATGGCTCTTATGCTGACTTGCGTTGGCTTCGCTTCAACCGCGCTCGCCGACGGCGCTCGTTCTTACATTTCACCGAACGGCAGCGACAACCGGCCGTGTACGCGCAACCAGCCGTGCCGCACATTCGACGCGGCACTCGCAAAAACTGATCCGGGCGGCGAGATCGTCGCAATGGAGACTGGCACCTACGATCCAACTACGATTTCGAAGGCGATCACGCTCGCCGCAGCGCCTGGCGCAGACGTAGCGATTCGGGCAAATGCAGGTAACGCCGTAACTATCACCGCCTCATCCGGCGATGTAGTGGTGCTGCGCGGTCTGCGACTGTCCGGCCCGGGTAAAAATGTGGTGGGAACGAACGGTGTGCTGCTGGACATTACTTCGCCCAACTGCTGCGTCGCCGTGCATATCGAGAACACGATCATCAGCGACTTCGACAAAGGAGTGCAGATCGATCTCGGTGTGGCTAGTTTTTTGGCTGTCAGCGACAGCGTCTTCCGCTCAAACAAAACGGGTGTGAACTTTTCCGTCGGTGGTGCTGAATCCAACGGCGCGTCGATTAGCAGTACGCGTTTTGAGCGAAACGAAGTCGGTCTGCTCACTATGAGCGGCAACTCTGTGACTGTGAGCAACAGTACTGCTCATGGTAACGGGACCGCGTTTCAAGCTGATCCCGGTGGAAAACTGGACATCGCTAAATCAACCGTCACCAAGAACGGCACCGGTGTGAAATCGAGCGGCGGACACATTCGCATCGCCGACTGCACTGTCACGGGCAATGGCTCGGGAATATCGACGGGCGCCGGGACGGTCTATTCAATGGGCAACAACATGATCATCAACAACGACATCGACGTTGCCGGTTCGCAAAACTTCGTGACGTTCCTGGCGCGATAATGTTTTCAGAATGCGAGAGCCTGTTGGATCTACTTTGCTATTCGAGGTGAGCACCGTGTATCGAGAACTCGACATAATACCGACGGAAAGCACTGGTGAGATTCGAATATCCGACAGGCTCTTCATCCATACCCGCAACAGCGTCTATGAGTTTTTTGTTATTGACCCTTTGCGCGCTTATGGAATAGTAAGGGGCGGCATCGTTGGGGATCGCGCCGTTCGGGCTTTTCTCAACCGGCCGTATTCGCTGAAACTAGGATCGAAAGCGAGTTTGTTTGTTGAATCAAAGGGCGGTTTGCGGTTTATTACGACGTCGACGATTACCACTCTTAAACATTTGCGCAGTGAGTGAAACACGATGACTCTGAAAACACTTCTCTTGCTTCTTATCCTGTTTGCGACGGCCGTTGCCGGCGCGCACGCGCAATCTCACGGTGAGTCGAAGCAGGAACCGTCCACAGAGCTCCGCAGCCAACTATTCAAACAAGTGCTCGCCGACTTTCGCGACGTGCGCGAATGTCTCGAGCAGGAAGAAGGCGGAGTTCGCGCCGCGCAGGAAAATATGTCTATCGAAACGCACGACCTGAACCGCGACGGCGTGCCTGAATATGAGGTCCAGTTGAGCGGCGCATGTGCGTGTGGGGCAGTCAACTGCACGATTTACATTTATCGAAAGACAGCACAGGGATTCGAAACGATTCTCGACGATGCGGCCGGTCTGGGCATTGAAGTGCTCAAGACGGCGTCGAACGGCTACAGCGATCTGCGGGTCGAGGCACGCGACACGGCGGCGACGCGCGCTGAGACAACCTACAAATTCGACGGCAAGCGGTATCGTGAAGCAAAGACGATGCTCGTTCACATGGAAACGGGAGAGACGAAGCCCGCGACTCGCCGTTTGCAATTCAAACCAGGAACGTCCTCGGCGACTGTGACCGGCAAGGTATCGATCGCTCTTCCTGATACTTACCTCGTTGGCGCGCGTGCGGGACAAGTGATGACGGTAAAACTGACCGCGGTTCGGAAGGCCGTGAGATTTCTCGTGATGAGTCCCACTACGAGAAACCTCGTGGCGGACAACGCACGCGAATGGAGCGGCACGCTGCCCGAAACCGGCGATTACTACATCATCGTAGACTCTGATGAGCGGAACAGCACTTATTCAATGATAGTGAGCATCAAGTAGTTTGTGCGCCGCGAGGTGCGTAGATCTTTGTGCTTTTTGTTGCTCTTTGCGGCATACTTTCGTTCGCCTGGAGGGTAACAATTCCGATGGACGACATAGCAAAGACACAAGAGCTGCGCCCGCTGGTAATCGATGAGCAGAAGTTGCAGGAAGGGCAGGCAAAAGTTCGCGAGATGATCGCTGCCAACGCGCCTTTGAGCGAGATACTCGAGACACTCGTGTTGATGATCGAGGCGCAATCACCTCACATGCTGTGTTCTGTTCTGCTCCTGAGCGAGGATGGCAACCACATCCGTCACGGCGCCGCGCCGCACCTTCCCAAGCGGTACGTTGAAGCGGTGAATGGCGCTCCGATTGGACCAAAGGTCGGCTCGTGCGGAACGGCGATGTATCGCGGCGAGCCGGTAGTCGTTACTGATATAGCCTCGGATCCGTTATGGGAAGATTATCGAGATCTGACAGCCGGCACGGGTCTGCGCGCTTGCTGGTCTACGCCGATCATGTCGCGGCGCGGCAAGGTCCTTGGTTCGTTCGCGATGTACTATCGGCGGCCGCAGTCGCCCACTGCCGTTGAAGCTCGTCTCACGGAGATCGCCACGAAACTTGCGGCCGAGGCGATCGAGCATAACGCGGCGCAACAGTGAAAGGATTGACCGCCATCGACTCCACCCGCCGTCAGGCGTTCGAACTATTCGCGATCAGTTTCATCATTCTGTTTTTGGAATTGGCAGCCATTCGCTGGTTTCCGGCGCATGTTCTCTACCTGACGTTCTTTACAAACGTCGTGCTCCTCGCAGCGTTCCTTGGTATGTCGGTGGGTTGTTTGGCGGCCAGTCACCGGCGAAATTATCTGCGGTGGACGCCACTGTTGCTCGTGGTGGCCCAGGCGGCTGCACTGGCAGTCGAGCTCAGCTCGTTTATCAAATTCGTCGACGTCGGTAATCAGCCATCGCCGCAGCAAATCTATTTCGGAACTGAGTATCACAGCCAGGACCTGTCTCGCTACGCGATCCCCGTTGAAGTGCTTTGCGGTTTCTTCTTTTTGATCATAGCCCTCGCCTTCATTGGGCCAGGTCAGGAACTGGGCCGGTCACTCAAACAATGGCCCAACCGGCTAAAGGCTTACACTCTCAACATCGCGGGCAGCCTGGCGGGTATCGTGATCTTTGCGGTTTGTTCGTGGCTCGAGGTGAAAGCGTTCTGGTGGTTTCTGTTGGTCGCAGCCGGACTCAGTTACTTTTACTTCATCTCACCTGCACATCGTTTCAAAAGAATTGCCTGGAGTTCATTATCGGCTTTGCTGCTGTTGCTCGTCGTCTGGCTCGCGGCTTTCGCACCACGGCATTCGGGCCAGAGTACAGCACAGCAACTCTGGTCACCGTACTACCGAATCGATTTTGAGCCGGCCGACCTGTCGCTGTCCGTGAACCTCATCTATCACCAGCAAATGGTCTCGCGTAATGAGAAGTTTCCCGCGTACGCTCTGCCTCATTTGTTGAATCGAGACGCAGGGCGGCCTGCTTTCGAAAACGTGCTGATCATCGGCGCCGGTTCCGGCAACGACGTCAGCCGCGCTTTGCAATGGGGCGCGAAACACGTCGATGCAGTCGAAATCGATCCCGCAATCTATCGACTCGGCAAGGCGTATCATCCGGACAATCCGTACGGCGACCGACGCGTCGAAATTCATCTCGACGACGGGCGCAACTTTCTTCGTGCGACAGATCGAAAATACGACCTCATCGTCTACGCGCTCGTCGACTCGCTCGTGTTGCACAGTGGCTACAGCAACATTCGACTCGAGAGTTTCCTGTTTACGCGCCAGGCGTTCGAAGACGTTCGCCGCCATCTCAAACCAAACGGTACGTTCGTCATCTACAACTATTTCCGCCAGGGCTGGCTGGCCCAACGCTTGAAGATGGGCCTGGACGAAGTCTTCGGGCCTGACAATTCGATAGTTCTCACGTTGCCGTATCGAGAAGTTATCGAACCTGAAAAACCGACGTTCGGAGATTTCACGATCTTCTTTGCGGGCAGCAATGGCGAGTTGCGAAACGCCTTCGCTCTGCGGCCTCGCTACTGGCTTCAGAACGACGAAGCTCCGAGTCCCGCATCACCTAACGGGTTCCAGCGGCAGCTACAAACACAGGTGAACTGGAGCGAACTCACACCAGGAAATGTGGAACAGTTTGGGTTAGCGACGGTGTCGCCCATCGAGGGTTTGCGAACTGCAACTGACGACTGGCCCTTCTTGTATTTACGCAAGCCGATGATCCCGACGCTGAGCTGGCGCGGCATGGTAATCATGGGCGGCTTAGGCTTGTTATTGATCGTCCTGTTCTTTCCCCGCGAAACGAACAATCGCGTCGCGAATGGCTTGCTCGATCTTCAACTATTTTTCCTCGGCGCGGGATTCATGCTAATCGAAACCAAAGCAGTCGTCACGATGGCGCTGCTGTTTGGCGGCACGTGGACCGTGAACTCGATAGTCTTCATTGCAGTCCTCGTAATGATCCTGCTCGCCAACCTGTGGACATTCACGTCGAAGCCCACACGTTTGTGGCCTTATTACACGGGGCTGCTGATAAGCCTCGCACTGAACGTGATCGTGCCGCTCGATGCGTTCCTCGGAATGAACCGCGGGATTCAGGTGGTGGGCTCGTGTCTGCTGGTGTTCGTGCCGGTGTTTTTCGCGGGCGTAATTTTTGCCGCCTCATTTAAAAGGAGTGCGCAGCCAGATCGAGCTTTCGGAATGAACATCGCCGGCGCGATGGTGGGCGGACTCGCGGAGTACGGGTCGATGGCGCTCGGGTTTAAGTACGTAGTTCTGATCGCGATCGTGTTCTACGCACTTTCAGCACTCGGATTGACAAGAGCGAGTGACAACGGCGCAGTCTTACAGGAGTGAATCCTGTCACAAGTTTCGTGTGTTGAACGTGTCACCCTGCCGAATGTCGCCGGTTTCGTAGCCCTTCTTAAACCACCGCAGACGTTGCTCGGACGTGCCGTGCGTAAACGAGTCTGGAACAACGTATCCGGTTGT
The DNA here is from genome assembly GCA_046733535.1 of Acidobacteriota bacterium. Classification (GTDB taxonomy): domain Bacteria; phylum Acidobacteriota; class Blastocatellia; order Pyrinomonadales; family Pyrinomonadaceae; genus PSRF01. The sequence continues at coordinate 12,204 of JBKPPH010000048.1, read as the reverse complement.
TTGCCGCTGAATGTTATCGTCGCCGACGGCACTCGCCGCGCGTAAAGCCTCATCGATGTCTCCGGCTTCGAGCACGCCCTGGTTCTGAACGTAGCGCGCAAATACTCCAGCGAAGAAGTCAGCCTGCAACTCCAGGCGCACGGACAGTTGGTTAGCCTCAGCCTCACTTACCCTGCGTTGCATCGCATCCACTCGATCCGAGATCCCCAAAAGCTTCTGCACGTGATGCCCGACTTCATGCGCGATGACGTAAGCCTGCGCGAAGTCTCCCGGCGAGTTGAACTGGCGGCGCAGTTGCTCGTAGAAAGAGAGATCGATGTAAACCTTCTCGTCGCCCGGGCAATAGAATGGACCAACCGCAGCGCCTGCAATTCCACACGCAGAGCGCACCTGGTCCGTGAAAAGCACGAGGGTTGGCTCTCGATACTGGCGACCGTTTTGACGAAACACGTTCTCCCAAACGTCTTCCGATTTAGCCAGCACCACCGAGGTGAATTGTTTGAGTTCTTCCTCTTCCGGGTTAACGGGACGCGAGCTGCGAACGTCAGAAGCCGGACTCTCCGGCAGTTGTTCGAGCAACCTCTGCGGGTTCACGCCGAAGAGCAGCGCGAGAATCATTATCACCAGTGTTCCCAGGCCACCGCCGACCGCAATCTTGCCGCCTGAAAGACCACGCCGGTCCTCAATGTTCGTGCTCTGGCGTTCACCTCTCCAACGCATAGTCCGGTCCCTCCGTAGGTTTTATGCGCGAAGATTTCCAAAGCTGTGTGTCGTTCGAACGATACTTTAGTTGTTTTTTAGTCACACGCGGCGGTCTAACTTTTTTGATCAATTGAGGGGACGGTAGGATTGCAGCATCTTCATGTAGTTGGCCCGTTCAAAGGCGGCGGGTTCAGCGCAGTGCTTCTGGCTCATCGCCCCGATCATCTGCGCAACGCTCTCGTATTCGTGCTCGTTCATCCAAATCACAAGCTCATTCAACACCTGACTGATCCGGCGAATACCGTTTTGTAGTAACTCCGACGCCATCATCGTAACTTTAGCGCCGGCGAGTAATCCTTTGATGGCGTCCTCCGACGTGTGAATCCCACTGGTTATCGCGAAATCAGCGAGCACACGCCCATACAGGATCGCAACCCAGCGCAAGGGAAGACGCAGATCGTCCGAACTACTCAAGACGAGACGGGGCGTCACTTCCATGTTTTCCAAATCGAAATCGGGCTGGTAAAAGCGATTGAAAAGCACGAGTCCGTTAGCACCACGATCGGCGAGACGGCTGGCCATGTTCGCAGTTGAACTGAAGAAAGGACTGAGCTTCACTGCGACCGGAATCGACACGACCTCCTTCACCGCCGTGAGTATGTTCAGGTAGATGCGTTCGACTTCCACGCCTGAGATTTCAGTGCTCGTGGGAAGATAGTAGACGTTCAGTTCCAGCGCGTCCGCGCCTGCGTCTTCGATGAGGGCCGCATAGTCGGTCCATCCGCCGATGGAAGTCCCATTCAAACTGCCGATGATGGGAATGTTCACTGCCTCTCTTGCGCGGCGGATCAGGTCTATGTATTCGTCAGGACCAACGTTGTAGCTCTGCATGTCGGGAAAATAGCTGATCGACTCGGCGTAGCTGTCGGTGCCCTGCGTCAAGTGGTAGTCGATGTAATAGCTGTCGAAAGTAATCTGCTCCTCGAACAGTGAGTACATAACGACGGCCGCTGCGCCGGCGTCTTCCAGGCGGCGGATGCTGTCGACGTTGTGCGAGAGTGGCGACGACGAAGCAACGATCGGGTTCTTCAGAAGCATGCCAAGGTAGCTCGTTGTTAAGTTCATGTCGATGCTCCAGACATAGAAGGTTGGCGGCTCTACACATAAGTCAGGCGCCGCACTTGGATACAGTAGTACCGTAAACGCGGTAGCGTCGCATCGGACGTGGTGCCTCAGGACTGACCCGACGCGGCTTTGCCCTCGAAACTCCAAGATCATTCTTGGAGACGGTCAGTACAGGGAGCGGTAGCGACCTGGTCAACGATTAGAGTCAAAAATCTTTAGGAAATATCGCATGCTGATCACTGACCAGGTCGCTACCGCTCCCTGTACTGACCGTGTCCAAGGCCGACGTCGACTTTTGAGGCAAGCCACCCAACGCTACCGCGTTACGGTACTGCTGTATCCAAGTTATCCCTTGGCCTCGGCCAGTTGTTTGTACTGTTGCCAGCGTCGCGTCACGGCCTTCTGCGCCTGGCCCAGCAGAAATTGGGCCACCTCAGGATCGCTTTGCTGCAACATGCGATAACGACCTTCGGTGTAGATATAAGATTGCAGCGGGATCTTCGGATCGCTGGAATCCAGTTGAAACGGGTTCTTGTTTTCCGCAACCAGTTTTGGGTTGTAGCGGTACAGAGGCCAGTAGCCGGCATCGACCGCCAGCTTTTGTTGATGCATCCCTTTCGCCATGTCGATTCCGTGAGCGATGCACTGACTGTAGGCGATGATCAGCGAAGGTCCCGGATGTGCTTCTGCTTCGAGAAACGCTTTGATCGCGTGCGTGTCGTTCGCGCCCATCGCCACCTGCGCGATGTACACGTCGCCGTAGCGCATCGCTGTCATTCCGAGATCTTTCTTCGCGCTCGTCTTGCCGCCCGTCGCAAACTTTGCGACCGCTCCCAACGGAGTCGCCTTCGACGCCTGACCACCGGTGTTTGAATAAACCTCGGTGTCGAGTACGAGAATGTTGACGTTCTGGCCGCTGGCGAGTACGTGGTCCAGGCCGCCATAACCGATGTCATAAGCCCAGCCATCACCGCCGACAATCCAAACGCTTTTCTGAACGAGCGCGTCGGCGAGACTCAAAAGGTCGCGCGTTTCTTCGCCGTCAACTTTCAACTTCGCCTTCAGTGCCTGCACCAGTTCACGCTGGACATTGATGCCTTCCTCAGTCGACTGATCAGTTTTCAGTAAACTATCCGCCAGTGACTCTCCGATGCGTTGACGCAGCGAGCGAACCAGGTCCTTTGCGTAAGCATTCTGATGGTCGAGGGCGAGTCGCATACCCAGACCAAACTCGGCGTTGTCTTCAAAAAGCGAGTTGCTCCAGGCTGGACCGCGCCCTTCGTCGTTTTTCGTGTAAGGAGTGGTAGGCAGGTTACCGCCGTAAATACTCGAACAGCCGGTCGCATTTGCGATGATTGCGCGATCGCCGAAGAGTTGTGTCAGCAGTTTGATGTAAGGCGTCTCCCCGCAACCCGCACACGCGCCGGAAAACTCAAACAACGGCTGCAAGAGTTGCACGTTCTTCACCGAGTTGAATGCGAGCAAGCCATTCTTGTGCAGGTCGGGCAGCTTCAGAAAGTAGTCCCAATTGTTCCGCTCGCGATCACGCAGCGGCAACTGAGGCTGCATGTTGAGCGCTTTGCGCGAGACGTTGCTCTTGTCTTTAGCGGGACAAACTTCGACGCAGAGACGGCAGCCGGTGCAATCTTCCACGGCTACTTGAATCGTGTACAACTTATCCGGAAACTCACGCCACTTTGCGGGCATGGATTTAAAACCCGCCGGTGCGTCGTCGAGATCACTCGCGCCGCAAACCTTCGCTCGTATCGTCGAATGCGGACAAACAAGGACGCACTTTCCACACTCGATGCACAACCCCGGTTCCCACACCGGCACGTCTTGCGCGATGTTGCGCTTCTCCCAACGCGTGGTACCGACGGGATAAGTTCCATCCTCCGGGAAAGCACTGACCGGCAGGCGATCACCACGACCGGCGATGATCTCAGCAGTTACGTTGCGCACAAACTCCGGCGCGTCATCAGGCACCTTCGCGGTAACTTCCTGCGTGCTGGTGACAGTTGGCGGAATAGCAATCTGGTGTAAGTGAGCGAGGGCAGCGTCGACGGCGGCGAAGTTTTGCCGCACGACCGGCTCGCCTCGTTTGCCGTAAGTCTTTCGTATGAACTCTTTGATTTTCGTGATTGCCTCATCGCGCGGCAAGACGCCGCTCAGCGCGAAGAAACAGGTCTGCATGATCGTGTTGATGCGGTTGCCAAGCTGACTTTCCTTCGCTACGCCGCTCGCATTGGTCGAATAGACCTTTAATCGTTTCTCAATGATCGTCTTCTGAACGTTATACGGTAGGTGGTCCCAGACCTCGGACGCTTCGTACGGGCTATTGATCAGCAGAGTCCCATCTTCGATTGCCGTCTCGAGCACGTCGTACTGATCGAAGAATGAAAACTGGTGCACGGCGATAAAGTTTGCGCGCTGAATCAGGTACGTGCTCTTGATCGGACGAGGACCAAAACGCAGGTGCGATACGGTCATCGCGCCTGACTTCTTCGAGTCGTAGACAAAGTAACCCTGCGCGTAGTTCGGAGTTTCTTCACCGATGATCTTGATCGAGTTTTTGTTGGCGCTTACCGTTCCGTCTGCGCCGAGTCCCCAGAACACTGCGCGCACCTGATCGTCAGGTTCAGTGCTGAAGGATTCGTCGAACGGAATGCTGGTGAATGTGACGTCGTCGTCGATCCCGATAGAGAAGTGGTTCTTCGGCTTCGCTTGTTTCAGTTCGTCGAAGATGCCCTTCACCATTGCGGGTGTAAATTCCTTCGACGACAAGCCGTAACGGCCGCCGACCACACGCACGACATCGGCGCTGCTGTTTGCAGACTCTGACAGCGCGGTGACGACATCCTGATACAGCGGCTCGCCAGTGCCTCCCGGTTCTTTCGTGCGGTCGAGCACCGCAATCACCTTTGCCAAAGAGGGCAGGGCATCGATGAAATGCGAGATCGAGAACGGCCGGTAGAGTCTCACTTTCAACAGGCCCACCTTTTCGCCCCGCTTGCAGAGTGCTTCAACCGTCTCTTCAGCCGTTTCGCAGCCGGATCCCATCATCACGAGCACACGCTCGGCATTCGGATCGCCAACGTATTCGAAGAGCTTGTAGTGCCTCCCCGTCATTTCGGCGAATCGCTTCATCACTGACTCAACAATCGCCGGAGTTTTTTGGTAAAAGAGGTTGGCGCGTTCGCGCGACTGAAAAAAGACGTCCGGGTTTTGTGCTGTTCCTCTGATGACCGGCCGATCGGGAGTGAGTGCGCGCGCGCGATGCTGTCGCACCAGGTTCTGATCGATCATTGCGCCAATCTCGTCGTCTGAAAGCTTCGTGATCTTCATGACTTCGTGCGAGGTGCGGAAGCCGTCGAAGACGTGAAGGAAGGGAACGCGCGCTTCCAACGTGCTTGCCTGCGAGATGAGGGCGAAATCCATCACCTCCTGAACGGAGTTGGCGAACAACATGGCCCAACCCGTCGATCGTGCCGCCATCACGTCGCTGTGATCGCCGAAAATCGAGAGACCGTGAGTGGCTATGGTGCGAGCGGCGATGTGAAAGACGGTACTGGTTAGTTCGCCTGCAATCTTGAACATGTTCGGGATCATCAGCAACAAACCCTGGCTCGCCGTGAAGGTGGTTGTCAGTGAGCCTGTTTGTAAACTTCCGTGCACGACCCCGGCGGCGCCGCCTTCTGATTGCATCTCACGCACGAATGGTCTCATGCCCCAGATGTTCTGTTGATTTGCCGCGGACCAGGCGTCCGCGGCTTCGCCCATCGCGGATGAAGGTGTGATCGGATAGATCGCGATCACCTCGTTTGTCTTGTATGCGACGCTCGCCGCTGCTTCGTTGCCGTCAATCGTTACCTGATGTTTCATCTTTGCGGAATCCTTCGCACAGGTGATCGTGAAAATTGCGTAACCTTGCCCACATTCAACTGAAGAAGCAGGTCTACGCCTACATTCGGCAAACCTGAGTCCACAAAAAAACCGCAGGCGGTTTCCCAGCCCGCCTGCGGCCCAAAAGGTGTGGCTCACCAGTCTGAGCCGGCACCTTGTTTATTTGACCTTGACCTCGATCTGCTTCGGAATCGCCGTTACGTTCTTCGGCAGTGTCACAGTCAACAAGCCCTCTTTGAATTCCGCAAAGATCTTATTGCCGTCAACGAAAGCTGGTAACGTGAAGCTGCGGAGAAATTCTCCATAGTTGCGTTCGATCCGATGATAATTCTCGCGATCGACGTTCTCTTCAAACTTACGCTCTCCGCGCAGTGTCAACACGTTATTCTCGATCGTTACGTGGACGTCCTCCTTCTTCATCTCCGGCAGTTCCATCTTGAGCACGAGTTCTTTTTCCGTCTCGTAGATATCGCACAAAGGCGTCCATGCCCTGTAGGGCATTGTTTCTTCTGAAGGAAGAAACGGTCGGAACGCGGTGAATGGATCCTCTAGAAACTGCATGGGGTTGGTTTTGAAGAATCGAAATGGATCAAGCGGTAGAAAATTCCTGTTTTTCATGGGAATCATAAAAGTTCCCGGTGTCATGATCAGCCTCCTCTTCAATGCAAGGCCCACCCGTGCAACTTGCCTCCTACGCATGACGTGACACAGACGAGTTGTCTGGGCCTCCGGCGATGCCGTTCCGCCACGGTCGATAGACGACCAGGTCGGGATGGTCCAGGCGAAAGTTCTGCGCTATATAGCAGTTCCAGCAAACCGGCAAGTGCGTCTTAAGCACCTCCGGCAGTTTGTCGAGCACGATTTCGTTCCAAACAAACATGTTTCCCGAAGGACTTAGCAGGGCTGGCTGGTGATCAAGCCAGTGAAGTTCTGGAAAAGGGAGACTGCAGTAAGCGCATTTTCTGCCCGGGTACCATCGCATTAGCACGCCGCTAATTAGGCATCGCTCGGGTGCAACGTCGAGATCCGTCAGGCACTCCTGCCCGCACTGTTCCTTGATGGGCCAGCGCGAGCAGTCTTTGAGTCGAATATCGGGCAGGCCGAATGTGGAGGTTAATGACGCATGCAGCGCATCAACCTCCACGATTGTCGGCCTGTCGCTCTCCGGACAGGTGACGATATGAGAGCCTCGATACCGGGAGAGTGACCGGACAAGCCAACGTAAGCCGAAGAAGAGAGCCGCAGCCAGCGTTACGATGAGTATCACTGAGCCTGCTGCGGTATCCATGTTCTTAGCTCCTTTCGTCGACTTCAAACATTTGCCGGTTCGGTGCGCTCCTCCTCGATCTGCCTGATCTTGGTTCGAAGCCAATTGCTCACCTCTCGCTCGATCTTTGTTTGATTGTCCTGAAGCTCCAAATCCTCGATGGTGTCCCCATCAGTGTTTAAAGGAATGAAGTGACAAGGCACTTCCTGGGTCCGGTTTTCCGGGCTCACAAAGTCGAGTAGATGGCATTCGTTGCACGGGTGGGCACGATATGGATAGCCATAGTTGATACAGGACAGGGAATCCTGGAAGGTTGATTTGCTTTGCCACGGCGTACGAACTGAACGTCCGTATCCGCCCTTTTCAATGAACTCCAATTCGTCTTTGAGAAGTTCGAGAATGTCGCGTTCATCTTGCGTCATGGTTTCAACCTCCTTTTCTCGATCCTGAATCCGGTTCCTTGCGGGGCAAAGCTTATGCCGCTATGTGAAAGGCGATTTGTTGGCGATTTGAGGTTGCCGCGAGCGTACGTGCGAAACATTCCGCAAGGGATGCGCGAAAGTTCACAACACAGGCATAAAAAGGCCGCAGATTGACGCAGATAACGCGGATCAGCGTTCATCTGTGGTCAATCTGCGGTTTCTCTACAGAATCGTTTCGGCGGGACGGCGGTGTTTGTCCCAGGGATCTGTGAAGTAAGGGTCTATTGAGTGATTGTGGCGATCGAGTGCGACTAGTTCTGTGATTGCGGGAAGATCACTTTGTGAGAACTCCTGAACGGAACCGTTGAATACAATTCTTCCTTTATCGAGAACGATCACTCTCGTCCTGGGCGATTTCGTTGGTGACGCTTCCACAGTCGTGATGTTGCCGTCGGGACCAGTTTCAGCGCGGAAATTTGCAAGATAAGGTAGCTCGTGAATTTTCTTCGTGACGTATAACGACGAGATCCGATTAATGTCGCGGGCGCGAATAATAAGATCGAGCACTCTGAGCGCCGCGAGTGGATCGAGACTCATCGTCGGCTCGTCAAACAGCATGATGCGCGGCCAACCGATTAATGCGCGTGCAATTTCGAGCCGGCGCTTCATTCCACCCGAAAGCTCTTCGGGAAACTTTTCTTCTTCACCGTCCAGACCGACAAACCGCAGCACTTCTCTCACAGCTTTATCGATCTCTGCTTCAGCCCAGCGGTGCTCCTCCAACCGGTAGGCGGCGTTCTCGTAAACGGGCAAGCCGGTGAAGAGTGAATCCTCCTGGAAGACCATTCCCATCAAACCGCCGCGTATCGAAAGGAGTTCCGACTCGTCGAGATTATCTATCTCTCGTCCTTCGATAAAGATTTGGCCGGAGTCGGGCTTTATGAGACCCATCGCCAAACGCAAGAGGACGGATTTGCCGGATCCCGAGACGCCAGTCAAAAAGATCATCTCACCTTGCTCGAGTGTGAAGCTGATATCGTCCAAGACCAGGCGGTCGTCGAAACTTAGAGAGATGTTGCGAAATTCAATTGCGGGAGTTGTGTCTACCTTCATGATGTTTTTTGTGCTGCAACGTTCATGCCGTTTCGAACCACAGATTTACACGGATGAACACGGATCACTTTCCTCATCGTTGGCTCGCCTCATATAATCACCCGGAATGTCCCCCAAAGCTACAAACGAGCAAATCCTCGTTGTCGACGACGACCAGGCGATCCGCTGGATGCTGAGAGAAGCCTTGCAGGGCTGGGGCTTCGAGCCTGTCGAGGCAGCGTCAGTGGCGGAAGCGGTCACACACTTGAAAACCGATCTGCCGGCCGCCGTTTTACTCGACATCGACTTACCCGACGGGTCCGGTCTCGACGTGTTGCGCGAGATCAGGCACGAGCACCCGGAAGCGATCGTGATCATGATCACGGGTAACGTTCAGGTTGAGAACACCATCTCCGCACTGCGCGGCGGCGCTTACGATTTCATCGCCAAGCCCATAAACCTCGAAGAGCTCCGCATCACGATCCGCAACGCGATTGAAGCCCGCCACCTGCGACGGGAAGTCGAGCAAGTCAGAAAAGAGCGCGCGAGAGAATTTAACTTCCGCCAGATCGTGGGCGAGTCTCCGGCAATGAAAAAGATGCTCGGACTCGCAGCCAAGGTCGCGGAAAGTGAAGTGTCGTCAGTTTTACTGCAAGGTGAATCGGGAACAGGCAAGGACCTCGTTGCGAAAGCAATTCATTACGGCTCGCAACGAGCCGAACGTCCGTTCGTCGCGGTGAATTGCGCGGCGCTGCCGGCAACGCTCATCGAATCGGAGCTCTTCGGTTACGAAAAGGGCGCGTTCACCGACGCGAAAGCACGCAAGGAAGGCCTCTTCGAACAGGCCGAAGGCGGAACACTTCTGCTCGACGAGATTGGTGAACTGGAACTTTCGCTGCAGGCAAAACTGCTACGCGTCCTGGAAGAAGGAGCATTCCGGCGCGTCGGCGGTTTGAAAGACATTCCGCTCGACGTGCGCGTGCTGGCTGCGTCGAATCGCGACCTGAAAACCGAGAGTGAAGCGGGACGTTTCCGGCTCGATCTTTACTATCGTCTGTCGATTATTCAGATCGACATCCCGCCGTTGCGCGACAGAGGCGACGACGTCCTGCTGCTGTCCCAACACTACATCGATACGATTGGAGCGAGACTCAAACGAAACAAGAAGATCACCAGCTTGTCTCCCGAAGCGGTGGCTGTTTTTAGAAAGTATCACTGGCCGGGAAACGTTCGTGAGTTACGCAACGTGATCGAGCGTGCCTTGATCCTCGAAGACAGCGATCAGATCACGACCGAGTATTTACCGGCAGGTTTATTGGAAGGGCGGCCCGAGCGCGCAGCCAGCACCGGCGATGGCGCCGCCCGGTTTGTGCTGCCAAACGAAGGGATGTCACTCGACGAAGCAGAGTTGTCGTTTGTGCGGCAAGCCATTCAGCGCAGTGGCGGGAACCAAACACGCGCGGCGGAGCTACTCGGCATTTCGCGCGACCAGTTAAGATACCGGCTCAAGAAACTCGACGAGACCCAGGTCGCGACTGTCGATCCGGAAACGTAATCTTCCATGAGCGCTATCAATTCCACATCACAAGAAGAAGCCTTACTGCGCTCACAAAAGGAACTCGCGGACATCAAGTTCGCTCTCGACGAGTCTGCGATCGTCGCGATCACCGATCAGCGTGGCATCATCAACTACGTCAACGACAAGTTCTGCGAGATCTCAAAATACTCGCGCGAAGAATTGCTCGGGCAGGACCATCGCATCATCAACTCGGGCTACCATCCGAAAGAGTTCATCAGGAACCTTTGGACCACGATCGCGAGTGGAAAAGTCTGGCGTGGGGAGTTGAAGAATCGCGCCAAGGATGGAAGTTACTATTGGGTAGATACGACGATAGTCCCATTTCTCAACGCAGAGGGAAAGCCTTACCAGTACGTTGCGATCCGAAGCGACATCACCGAGCGCAAGCGGGCCGAAGAGCAGATCCGCGAGCAGGCGGCGCTGCTGGACCAGGCGCAGGATGCGATCCTTGTGCGTGATCTCGACCAGCGCATCCGGTTTTGGAACAAGGGCGCTGAGAATATTTATGGTTGGTCCGCTGAGGAAGTAATCGGCCAGAATGCTCAGGAAATACTTTCCGCTGAGCCGGCTAAATTTAACGAGGCGCGGCAGGCTGTCATGCGAAACGGCGAGTGGAAAGGTGAGATACACCAACGACGTCGCAGCGGCGCAGAGATGATCGTCGAGAGCCGCTGGACGCTCGTTCGCGACGAGCAGGGCAGTCCCAACTCCATTCTCGTAATCAACACTGACATCACCGAGGGAAAGCGAATGGAAGCGCAGTTCTTGCGTGCGCAACGGATGGAATCGATCGGCACGCTCGCCGGCGGAATTGCTCACGATCTCAACAACGTGCTTTCGCCGATTCTGATGGCGGTTGATATGTTGCAGTTGAAGACGACCGACGAGACGAGTAAGAAGTGGCTTGACGTATTGCGGACGAATGCTGAGCGCGGCGCCAACATGGTGCGGCAGGTATTGTCGTTCGCGCGAGGTGTCGAAGGCGAGCGCGTGGCTTTACAGCCTAAGCACCTGATCAAGGAGATCGTGAAAATTCTGCGCGAGACGCTGCCGAAGTCGATCGAGATCAACTTTCAAATCCCCACGGATCTCTGGGTCATCTCAGCCGATGCGACGCAAATGCACCAGGTGCTGATGAACCTCTGTGTCAACGCTCGCGACGCAATGCCTGAAGGCGGGTCGATTTCGATCAAGGCGCAGAATATTCTGCTCGACGAAAACTACGCGCGAATGCACATTGAAGCGAAGGCCGGACGGTTCGTAATGATCAGTGTGACGGATACGGGTCCCGGCATGTCCCCCGAAGTTCAAAGCAGGATCTTCGAACCGTTCTTCACTACGAAGGAGATGACGAAAGGCACGGGTCTGGGACTCTCGACGGCGTTGACGATCGTGAAGAGTCACGGCGGTTTCATCAACGTTTACAGTGAGCTGCATCGCGGAAGTCAGTTCACGTTGTACCTTCCGGCGATCGATATGCCGGGAGCCGTCGAACTCGCCGCGCTGCAAACAAATCTTCCGCTCGGGAAGGGTGAACTGATTCTTGTCGTCGACGATGAAGAGTCGATTCGCGAAATTACACGCGGCACGCTCGAAACGTTTGGATACAGAGTGTTGACCGCGAACGACGGCACGGAGGCGCTCGCACTCTACGCCGACAAGAAGAATGACATCGCTGCGGTGCTGACGGATATGGTGATGCCGTTCATGGACGGCCCGTCGACAATCCGCGCGTTGCAGCGGATGAATCCGAAAGTCCGCATCATTGCCGCCAGCGGTTTGGGAACAGGACAGCGCGCCGGCGAGGGTGTGCTCGAGGGCGTCTCCATCTTCCTCAACAAACCTTACACCGCTGAAAAGTTACTCACCGCACTCGCGCAAGTGTTGAAGGACTAGTCACCAAACGTTCGTTCAGTTTTTGCGCTTTTTGTGCCTCTTTGCGGCCAACCTCGGCTGCGCGAAATTTCCGCCTCCTGCGAAATACCCCGCAACAACTCCCTCCTATAACCCCAAAGCACCGGCGTTTGCCTCAACAGTCGCTGTTGGACAGGGTCAAGTACCGTAACGCGGTAGCGTCGGGTCGGACATAGTGCCTCAATACGCAGAGAAATCGC
>JBKPPH010000047.1:0-18297 GCA_046733535.1 Acidobacteriota bacterium | reverse complement strand
TGCCGTTACGATCGGGATCGGATTGCAGGAAAGAAGGCCGCAGATTAACGCTGACTGACGCAGATCTGCGTAAATCAGCGTTAATCTGCGGCTGGTTTTTATGCCGGAGGAACGAGTACTTTTATCGGAACAAGCAGCCGCTGCGTACGAGATCGACAAGCACATCTCGGTGACGGCAGGACCGGGGTCTGGCAAGACGACCGTCCTCGTCGAGCGCTATGTCAACATCCTCCGCGAACGCAACCTCGCTATCGATCAGATCGTAGCGATCACTTTCACCAATCGCGCCGCGAACGAAATGCGCGAGCGCCTGCGCAGCGAACTCAACCTGATGCTGCGCATCGCCGACGACGCCGAGCGCCGCCGCTGGCTCAACTACAAGCGCACGCTCGACGGCGCAGTGATCACGACGATTCATGGCTTCTGCGCGCGTCTGCTGCGCGAGTTTCCAATCGAAGCGCGCGTCGATCCGCAGTTCCTGCTGCTCGACGAACACCGCGCGGCGATGATGCTCGAACTGATCGTCGAGGAAGTTCTTTCAGAGTTTATTAGCAACGGCCATGTAGAGATCTCTCGACTCACCTTGGGCGTCGGACGGAGCAGGCTCGCGGCGGCGTTGACACAACTCTACCGTGAAGCGCGCGGCCAGGGTTTGTCTCTCGAAGAGCTCGCGTTCGCGACCGCGCGCGTGCACGCGACCGAAGAGGATCACGCGCGTGCGCTTGAAGAACTCGAGCATGCGCTCGCCGATTTTCTCGGCGTGCGTCGCACCACGATAGCCTCCAAGGCGAACCAGTCTGACGTTGTTTCCGCATGGGCTGAAGCGCAGAAGTTGTTGAAGTCGCTTCCCGCGCACGAGAACCTTGCCGACTACTGCCGTCTCGTCGAAAACTTTCGCGCTCATCGTCCGCCCGCGCGCCCGCCCGTGGCCGATCACGTGAGAACGCTCGACACGCTCGTTTGGGAAAAGAACCTTCAAGGCCGCGTGCCGCAAGTTTGTCTCGATCTGTTTGCGCGGCAGTACGCCCTCGAGATGGTCAACGTGCTGACGCGTGTGGACCAGCGGCTCAACGAAGAGAAACAAAAGATCTCGGCGCTCGACTTTGACGATCTTGAATTGCGCACGCTCTCCTTGCTGGAGCGTCCGGAAGTCATCGCGCGGCTGTCCGAGCGCTACCGGTTTTTCCTCGTCGACGAATTTCAGGACACGAACAACGTGCAGCGCGTCTTGCTCGAACGCCTCGCTCTGAGCAAAGGACGCAGGCCCGCGAATCTTTTCATCGTCGGCGATCGCAAGCAGTCGATCTACGGCTTCAGAGGCGCGGACGTCGACGTGTTTCGCCAAATGACGGCGACACTCCTTGCAGCGGGCGGAGAAGAGAAGCCGCTTCAGTTGAACTTCCGCAGCCAACCGCCGCTGATCGCTTTCTTCAACTACCTCTTTCCGCGACTGTTTGAAGTGCCTGCCGACATTCCGTCCGGCGAAATGAAGAACCTGGACCAGCTAGGCTACGTGAAGCATGAAGAGAGCGACGCGAAACGCGAGCTGCGTGACGAAGGCCCTCTCGTCGAGCTGCTGGTCAGCACGAAGCCGTCGCTCGAAGACGATCCGCGCGCCGAACAGGATTCGCGTGTGCTCGATGCACAACAGATAGCGCGTCGCGTGATCGCGCTCAAACGCGCCACTCCCGATCTCAAGTACGGCGACATCGCACTCCTGTTTCGGGCGATGACGCAGGTGCAGATTTACGAATCGGTATTTCGTCGCGCCAACATTCCGTATCAGACAGTGCTCGGCCGTGGTTTTTACGAACGCGAAGAGATCACCGATCTGATTCAACTGCTGCGCTTTCTCGACAACAAGACCGACGAGATCGCGCTCGCCGCCGTGCTTCGTTCACCACTTTGCGGCATTTCCGATAACGCTTTGCTTGCGTTGCGTTGTGCGCCGTGGCTGGGAGAAATCGGTACTGTCGATCCATTGCGTGGCTTTTCGCTGACGCGCCCGCTTTACCTCGCGCTTCGCCGACATCGCGAGATTGCGTACATCAGTGACGACGAACACGAGCTGCTCGATCGCGCGGCGAAGCTGATCAGTCACCTTGTCGATCGACGGCATCACTACGCGATTCAGGACCTGCTCCGTTTCGCGGTCGCAGAATCGGAATTCATGACAGTGGTCGCCGCAAACTTCGACGGCGCACAGCGTCTCGCGAACGTCGAGCGACTGTTCACGCTCGCGGCCCGCTTCGAGAGTTCGGGCACGCACCTGATTCGCGACTTCGTGCGGTACGTCCAGGAGTTTGAAGCGATCGGCAGTCGCGAAAGTGAAGGGCAAATAGATCAGGCTGCCGACGCGGTCCGTTTGATGACGATTCACCAGGCGAAAGGTTTGGAGTTTCCAGTCGTCATCATTCCCGATCTGCAACGACTCTCTCGCGTCGCCACGGACACGTGGGTGCTGCTCGATCGTCATCAAGGTTTGACTTTGAAAGTGCCGGACGGGCGCGGCAATCTGGTTGCGGGCTGCACGTTTTCGAATTTCGAGAAGCGGCACGCGTGGCGCGAGCAGTTTGAGAGTATGCGTTTGCTTTATGTCGCCGCGTCGCGTGCTGAAGATCGTCTGATCATGTCGGGCGTGACCGAGGACATCGCGGCGTTAAGCCGAGGTAACGACTGCTGGCTGAAATGGATCTGGCAGTCGTTGGAACTGCACGAGCGACACGCGAGCGGCGTGGTTGAACTGGCGAAAGATGTTGAGTTGCAACTGACGATTAACCTCGCCGACGAGCCGGTTCAAGAAGTTGCAGTCGCAGAGGAGCCGTTAACGAGCACGCAGCCGGCTGACTCGTTGCATGACTTCTTTCCGCTCGTCAGGCCTGTCGATCCGCAGAGCGGCAAAGCGATTCATCGATTCAGCGTTACGCAACTGATCAATTACCGCCGCTGCCCGCGGCAGTACTATTTCGATCGCGTGCTGCGCGTGCCGGGCGCGGACGAGTTGTCCGTCTGGAACAACGCCGATGCGCCGGAGCCGTTCACGAATCTCACCGCGAGTTTGAAGGGAGCGGTGATTCATCGTTTCTGCGAGCTGTACACGCCCGACCAAAACGTGGACGAGTGTTTGCGCCGCAGCTTTGATGACGTCGTGCGCCGGCGCCAGGTGCAACTCGCGGATCGTCTGGTGGAGATCAATCCTGACACTGTGATCAGAGATTTGCGTCCGTTGGCGCAGAACTACCTCGCAAGCGACGTATTCAGGCGCGTCGAAGCGGTGCCCAAACATTCCGCTGAAACGCCTTCGGGCGAGGTTGGTTTGTGGAGCGAGATCGGGTTTCGTTTGCGGCGGCCTCTCGGCATTCTCTTCGGCATCATTGACAAGCTCTTGATCGCGGGTTCACCTGACGGCGCTCTGGAGATCGAGATCATCGACTTCAAAACACATCGCATCACCCCCGCGAAATCATCAACTCCCGAGCCGCAGCCCACTCGCGTGTCGCCTAAAAACAAACAGATCGCATTCAGCTTCGAAGATCCAGCGAGGACCAGGGCCGCTCACACAGCCGCCGAAGACTACGAACTCCAGATGCAAGGCTACGCGCTCGCCGTGCGAGAACTCCTCCCGTCGCTCGCCGGCAGCCGCCTGCGTGTCACGCTCCACTTCCTTGAGCCAAACGTCGAGGTCCATCTCGCCGACGAGCTACTCGATCCCGCACGCTGCGCCCACGCAATCGACGAAGCGATGCAGCGCTCGATTTACTCTTCCGACCCCGCGGACTTTCCGGTCAGGACAGCGCCACACTGCCGCATGTGCAACTTCCTGCGCGTGTGCACCGCCGGCAAGGAATGGGTTCGCGACAATTAGCCCGAAATCCGTGTAATCTGTGGCGCATGATGAAGCTCAACTCATTCGATGGCGGTGAATTCGACGCGTACCTCGCCCTGCCCGCGAGCGGTTATGGACCAGGCATCGTCGTGCTTCAGGAGATCTTCGGCGTCAACGACTACATGCGCAGCGTGGCTGATTGGTACGCGGCCCACGGCTTCGTCGCTCTTTGTCCAGACCTCTTCTGGCGAATTCAGCGCGGCGTCCAACTCACTGACAAAGGCGACGATTGGAGCAAAGCGATCGAGTTCTATCAGAAGCTCGACGAAGCAAAGGCTGTCGAAGACTCGGCCGCCGCGCTCGAGTTTTTACGACGACATCCATCCTGCAGCGGCCGTGCCGGCGCGGTTGGTTTCTGCATGGGCGGCAACCTCGCGTATCTCTTGTCGGTGCGGTTCAAGCCCGATTGCGCGGTTGGTTACTACGGCGTCAGTATCGAGAAGAGTTTGGACGAGGCAAAGAACCTCACGAGCCCATTGCTCCTGCACATCGCCGAGCACGACAAGTTCTGTCCACCGGAAGCGCAGGCGGCGATACACGCCGCGCTCGATTCAAATCCGCTCGTGACGATTTACGATTATCCCGGATTGGGCCACGCCTTCGGACGACCCGGCGGCGAGCATTACGACGCGGCCGCCGCCGAGCTTGCCAACCTTCGCAGCTTCGAGTTCTTCGTCAGCAATCTTGCCGGCGCCGGTCTCGCGAGCGCTCAACAGACTCTCTCAGCGCGCTGGGACGATCACGTAAAGTTTGAATTCGCTACGCGGAACACTGAGCACACGCTCGAGACGATGGTGGCTGATTCATACGTCAACCACGTGCCGGTGATGACCGGCGGCGTGGGTCATGAAGAGCTGCGTGAGTTTTATTCGAAGCGTTTCATTCCGCAGATGCCGCCTGATACGGCGATGACGCCGGTCTCGCGTACGATCGGCGTGGATCGAGTCGTCGACGAGATGGTTTTTGAGTTTACTCACACGAGCAAGATGGATTGGATGTTGCCGGGTATTGAGCCGACCGGCAAACACGTGAAGGTAGCGCTCGTCGTGATCGTTCACTTCCGTGAAGGCAAGCTCGCCCACGAACATATTTACTGGGACCAGGCGTCCGTGTTGAACCAACTCGGGTTGATCGATTCGCGGAATCTTCCGGTCGCCGGTGTCGAGAGCGCCGAGAAAGTCCTCAATCCTAAGCTGCCCTCCAACGCGCTTATGGACAGGAAATCATGAAAAATCCTGTCAGCCGTTTACGGCGCGATCTCGGCACGCTCGAATCGTACGCGACCCTGATCGGCATCCTCATCGGTGCCGGGATTTTCCGGGTCACCAGCGACGCATGGGCGCTCACTGGTCCAAGCGTTATTCTCGGCTATCTCGTCTTGACACCTGCGATTCTCGCGACGTCGATCCCTTACGCCGCTTACCTGTCAACGCCACTCGGTCGGGAGCCCGGCGGCGAGTATCTGCACATTTCGAGAACCTTGAACGGCTTTCGTCTGGCTTACGTTGGCGCGTGGCTCAAGGTCATCTCTTACATCGGCGCGGGTGCGTATCTTGCGAACGCGCTGGCGGGATACCTGATCGCGCTGAGCGGCAACCGCATCGGCGCGCAGAGATTTCGCTTGCCGATCGCGCTGGCGGCCCTCGTGCTGTTCTGGGCAATTCACGTCATCGGCATTCGCTGGTTCGGACGAATGCAAGTCGTCATGTCTGCGTTGAAACTCCTGGCGCTGCTCGTGCTGATCGTGCCGGGACTGTTCGTGCTCCAGGGTTCGAACTACACACCGTTTTTCACGCACGGCCCGAGTGGCTTTGCAGCGAGCCTGTTGCCGTTGTTTTTTGCTTACGCCGGCTTTGAATCGATCGCGCAGACGGCCGGTGAAGTGAAAGACAGCACGCGTCGCCTGCCGCCGATCCTTTTGAAGGGAATCACTTTCACCGCGCTGTTCTACGTCTTCACTTCGATCGTTTCGTTTGGCGTGTTGCCGGGCGGAGAACTGAAAGCGAGCAGCGCGCCGATGGCGGAGGTGGCTTCGAAATATCTTCCCGCCGGCGCCGCGATGTTTGTCACGGTGGGCGCGATCGCGGCGATCATGACGGCACTCAACGGCACCATCTTCGTTCCTTCACGACTCGCGATCACTTTTGTAGAAGACGGTCTCGCGCCGCGCTGGCTCGGCTTCATCAACAAAAAGACTGCGACGCCGATACGCGGGCTGACGTTGACAATGCTTTGTTGTGCGCTGTTGGTGATCAGCGGGCAGATTTCACTCGCGCTGAATGTTGCAGTATTTGCCCTCGTCGTGCTTTATTTCATTCACAGCTTAATTTTTTTGTTCTTGCCACGACTGAACCCGGCCCTTGCGAGCGAGATCAAGAGTACGCTGCCGCTTCGAGTGCAACACGCGGCGGCGATTTTCTCGGTGCTGGCGATGGGTTTGATGATCGTGATTCAGGTGCGACAGGACGCTGTCGTGTTGAGTTCGCAGACGCTCATTGAACGGATCAACGGGCAGTCGTTGACGAGCATTGAATTGATCTTTGTGTGGGGCATCATCGGCGCGGGTCTCTATCAGTTCGCCAGAATGCAACGCCGAAGCCGAGTCTCGAAAGTACATGGAGATTAAAGGCAAACGAGTATTAATCACCGGCGCGAGTCGAGGGCTCGGTCGCGCGCTTGTGTCGGCGTTTGTTGATGCGGGCGCGGGTGAAGTGATCGCCGGAACTCGCAAGCGCGAAGATCGACAGGCGTTGGCGGCGGACCATGTAACGGCGGTGCAGTTGGACGTTACGAGCGAGCGGGACATTGAAGCGGTCACGCGATTGGGCGCCATCGACATCCTGATCAATAACGCCGGCGTCGCAGGCTTTGGTAACCCGCTGACGATGAGTTTCGAGAGCATTCAAGAGGAGTTGGCAGTCAACTATCTCGGCGTGTTGCGTGTGACGCGTGCGATTGCGCCCGGGATGATAGCCAAGCGCGATGGCATGATCGTCAACGTCGCCACGGCGTTTGCAAAGGTGAATCTGCCGATTGTCGGTACGTACTGCGCGACGAAGGCGGCGCTGCTGTCGTTGGGCCAGGCGTTGCGCGCGTATCTTTCGGAGCACGGGGTTCGCGTCATCACTGTGATGCCGACGACGATCGATACCGACATGAGCCGTGGCGCGAACGTGCCGAAGATGACGAAAGAGTTTGTGGCCGCGGAGATCCTGGATGTGATCCGGGAGGAGCGACACGATCCGCCGATCGGCGACGAGGCGAAGGGCGTGATTCAAAGTCTCTCTGAAGACCCGGTTGCGTTTGAAAAAATGTTACAGGATTACAGGATGTAACAAGATTTACATGATCGCAAATCGCTACCGTAATGAATTCCCAACGCTGGCCTCGGGCATACATCTGCTCAGTCACAGCCTTGGGCCAGTGCCTCGTGCTGCGCGTGAGTCGATGCTCGAGTACATCGACGCGTGGGAACACCACACCAGCGAAGATGCATGGGCGACGAGCTGGTGGCAGCTATCGCGAAAGGTCGGCGATCGGATCGCACGGATTCTTGGCGCCGCCCCCAATTCAGTCCAGATCCAGCCAAACGCGTCAATCGCTCTCGCCACCGTCGCGTCCTGCTTTGACTTCGCAAGCGGCAAAAACAAGGTGGTGACGACTGCCCTCGACTTCCCATCGATGGAATACTTCTGGGACGCGCAGAAACACATCGGCGCGAAGGTTGAAGTCGTTCCCTCAAATGACGGAATCTCGGTTGCCTTGGAGCGAATTCTCGCGGCGATCGACGGCGAAACATGCCTCGTCGCGTTGTCGCACACTTCGTACTGCAGCTCGTATCGCGTCGACGTGCCCGCGATCGTGAAGCGCGCGCACGAGAAGGGCGCCCGCGTGCTGCTGGACGTTTATCAGTCTGCGGGTGCGGTCCAATTAAACGCGGCTGACTGGGATGTCGACTTCCTCATTGGCGGCTCGATCAAGTGGCTCTGCGGTGGTCCATCGTGCGGCTATTTGTACGTCAATCCTGACTTGCAAAGAGATCTACAGCCGCGGCTGACGGGCTGGGTCGCTCACGACTCGCCGTTTGATTTTTCACACGCGCCGATGCGTTATGCGCGATCGGTGCGACGGTTCGCGCAGGGCACGCCCAGCATCCCGGCGCTCTACTCCGCGATTCCGGGTCTCGAGATCATCGAAGCAGTCGGCGTCGCGGCAATCGCCGCCGAATCGCAACGAAGAACTCAGTTGATGATAGACTTCGCGCTCGAGCGAGACTGGACCATTAACACGCCGCTCGACAAGAACCAGCGCGGCGGCTCGGTGATGATCGGCGTCGATAATGGCCCGGCCATGGTCGAACAGTTAGCCGAGCAACGAGTGTTCGTCGATTGTCGCCCGCGCGTTGGGTTGCGCCTGTCGCCGCATTTCTTCAACACCGACGATGAGGTCGGGGAATCGTTGCACGTGCTCGCGAAACTGGTTAAGCGATGAAAGTAGCCGCCGGTTCACCTGCACCTGATTTCACGCTCAAGGACGGCAACGGCGAGGACTGGTGCCTCGCCGATCATCGCGGAAAAGTCGTCGTGCTGTTGTTTTATCCGGGAGACGAAACTCCGATCTGCACGCGCCAGATGTGTTCACTGCGCGATCGTTGGTCTGACTACTTAGCGACCGGCGCCGAGATCGCCGGCATCTCTTCAGACTCGATCGAGTCGCACCGGAAGTTTGCTGCACATCACCATCTTCCTCTGCGTCTCTTGTCTGATTCCGACGGCACTGTTTCAAAGCTCTATGGCGCGCGGTCGTTGATTCCCGGCAAGGTGGCGCGGTCTGTTTTTGTGATCGACGCGCAGGGAATTGTGCGCCACGCAGACGTGCGGCCGCTCGGCTTATTGAAGCCTAAAGATGATGCTACTATTGCAGCCATCAGAGCGGCTCAACAGGGAGGTTAGACATGGCCGAGAACATCAAGTGCACACACTGCGGCGAGAAGCGTCCGGGGCTCGGTTTCGCGCCGTTTCCAAATGCGCTCGGACAGCGTATTGCGGCAGAAATTTGCCAACCCTGCTGGAGCGGCTGGCTGCAAAAGCAAACACAAATCATCAACCACTACGGCCTCGATCTGACCAACCCTGACGCGCAGAATTTTTTGTTCGACAACATCAAGGGCTTTCTGTTCGGTGAAGTCCCTCAAAGCGCCGAAATCGATACAACCAAAGAAGGCACCGTCAAGTGGTGAAGTTCTGTCAGTTCTGTAATCCCCGATTCCGCATTCTCCCTTATGGCCCACAGTTTGCTACCCCTGATCGTTAACGTATGTTTTCCGAACTCAGTTTGTGGTCAGTGTAAGGAGGAATTGCAATGAGACGAATTACAGGACTCATAGCTTTGGGTGTGCTTTCAGTGGTCCTACCGGGTTGCGACAATACAGCGAACACGAATAGGACCGCCAACGCTAACGCCAATGCCAACGCGACGGCGACAGCCACTGCGACGCCCGCGGCCGTCGCCAACAACAACGCCAATCGAAGAGCGCCGACTCGCGAGGAGTATGAACGCGACAAGGAAAGGTACTCGCGGGAAGCGAAAGAATCAGGCCGGACCGTCGGCTCGGGTTTGAACGACGGCTGGCTTTGGGTGAAGACGCGTTTTGACCTCGCGGCTGCCGACGATCTGCGCGATTCGACGATCAACGTCGACGTCAATAACGCTGTCGTCACGTTGTCGGGAACCGTTGCGACCTTGGCCCAGAAAGCGAAAGCTGAACAGGTGGCCAAAGCCGTCGCAGATGTTAAGAGCGTCAGGAACAACTTGACGGTTTCGGCTGGTAACGCTAACGCCAACGCCAACCGCGCTGGTAACGCCAACGCTAACCGCGGCGCCAACGCGAACCGCGCGGGCCGCAATGCCAACCGCTAGGCTCACCACAGTAAACCGCATCGGCCGCGGATCTCACGGATCTGTGCAAACCACTTACACAGATCAGCGTAATCCGCGGCTAAATCTCTTCCCCCACTTCCCCTTCTGCCCGTTCTTACGCTAAGCTCTCGCTCACTTTTCCTATTCTGCTCGCAAATCCAATTGATGGGGATTTGGTTTATGCCAAACGTCCGCCTTATCGTCACTCTCTCCGCGCTCACGCTCGCGGCGATCTTTTTGCTCCCAAACACGACGGCCCAACGCAGCGCGATCGACACTTACGCGATCACAAACGCTCGCATTGCGACCGTCTCCGGGGCCACGATCGAGCGAGGCACGGTTGTCGTTCGTAACGGGTTGATCGCGGCTGTTGGCGCGAATGTCACGCCGCCGCCTGACGCGCGCATCATCGACGGCAATGGTTTGACCGTCTATCCGGGACTGATCGATTCCTACACCAGCCTGGCGCTGCCCGAAGCTGCGCCGTCGCCATCTCCTGGTGGTGGCGGTGGTGGAGGTTTCTTCGCACCGCCGCCGCCGCGGCCGGCAGGTGGTCCAAACTCGACTCAGCTTCCGGGCTTGCAACCGGAAGTCATGGTCGAAGACGTCATCAGGCCTGGCGGCACGGAGATCGAATCGTCGCGCAACGTTGGAATCACGACTGCGCTCACGTTGCCGCGTACGGGTATCTGGATGGGCCAGTCAGCGTTGATTAATCTCGCGGGCGACACGCCGCAGCAAATGATCGTGCGTTCACCGGTTGCCATGCACGTCGGCTTCACGCCCCTGCGTGGCAGTTATCCGGGATCGCTCATGGGCGTCTTCGCGGCGCTTCGACAGATGATGCTCGACGCGCAACGCTATCGCGATTCAATGCAGATCTACGAGCGTTCTCCGCGCGGCACGCGGCGGCCGGAAGTCGATCGATCTTTAGCCGCTCTCGTTCCGGTGATCGAAGGCCGCATGCCGGTCGTGATGTTCGCCAACACTGAACGCGAAATCAGTCGCGTACTCGATCTCGCGGCCGAGTTCAAACTCCGGCTGATCATCGCAGGCGGCCGCGAAGCGGAGCGACTCACCGAGCGTTTAGTGAAACAGAACGTGCCGGTGCTGCTGTCGCTCAACCTGCCGAAGCGCACAACCGCTGCGATTCCCGAAGCCGATCCTGAGCCGTTGCGCGTGTTGCGCGAACGAGTCGCAGCCCAACAAACAGCAGGCAAACTCGCCAAAGCCGGCGTGCGCTTCGGGTTTCAGTCGGGTTCGCTGACGAACATGTCAGATCTTTTGGTCAACGCCGCGCACACGATCGAAAACGGTCTTCCGGCGACAGATGCGCTGCGCGCTTTCACGATTTGGCCCGCGCAGATTCTCGGTGTGGAGAATCAACTCGGATCGATCGAGCCGGGCAAGATCGCGAACCTGACCGTGATGCGTGGCGATCTGTTTGACCGTAACAGTCGCATCGCGCACGTGTTCATCGACGGCCGTCCAGTCGATCTCAGACCGCCCGAACGAGGTGCGCCTAGTCGAAATGTCTTGAGCGGCCAGTGGTCAGTTACCTTAAACCTGGGCCACGACGAACGGACGATCACGTTGAGTTTGCAGCAGGAAGGAGATCGTCTGACAGGATCGATCTCGGGACCGCTTGGCGCAGGCGAGATTTCAAACGCTTCGACGACGAGCACGGGTGACGTTCGCTTCACTGTGACTCTGAACGTCGAAGGACTGACTAAAGAAGCGACGTTTACCGGTCGTTTCGAGAACAACCAGATACGTGGCAGCGTTGCGATTGTCGGCTCCGCGCCGGGTACGTTCACGGCCACACGCTCTGGTCAACCAAACTAGGATTCAACTGAAGGGCGGCCTCCGTGGTCGCCCGTTCTGATGCATTCACAGAAGGAGCAACATGAAACGATTCATCGCGAGACTCCTCTTCTTCGCAATTGCCTGCTCGCTGCCGCCCGGCACGGCGCGCGCGCAAAGACAAACGTCGCCCGAAACGCTCATCCGCAACGCCACCGTGCTCACCATCACGCACGGTACGCTGCAGAACACGGATGTGCTCCTGCGCAACGGCAAGATCGCGGGTGTCGGTAAAAACCTCAACGCTTCCGCCAACGCGCGCATCATCGATGGCACCGGCAAATACGTCATGCCCGGCATCATCGACTGCCACTCGCATTCGATGCTCGACACGATCAACGAAGGCACGCTCGCCGTCACTTCGATGGTGCGAACCGAAGACGTGCTCAACCCGACCGACGCGGATCTTTATCGTGAGCTGGCAGGCGGCGTCACCACGCTGAACCTTCTTCACGGCTCCGCCAATCCGATCGGCGGGTTGAACACGGTGGTGAAGATCAAGTATGGGCGTCCGGCGAGCGAGTTTATCTTTCCGGGCGCGATGCCGGGGATCAAGTTTGCGCTCGGTGAAAACGTAAAGCAGTCCAGCAGGCCCAACCTGCCGGGCGTTCCGCGTCGCTATCCAAGCACGCGCATGGGCGTTGAAGAAGTCATTCGCGACGCGTTTACGCGCGCGCGTGATTACAAGCGCGCGTGGGATGAGTATCGCGCCGCGACGAAGAACGATAAAGACGTGATGCCGCCGCGCCGCGATCTGCAACTCGAGCCGCTCGTAGAGGTCCTCGAAGGCAGACGCTACGTTCACGCGCACTCCTACATCGCGAGCGAGATCCTGATGCTGATCAGTCTTGCCGATGAGTTTGGATTCAAGATCAAAACTTTCCAGCACGCACTCGAGGGTTACAAGGTGGCCAAAGAGATCGCGGCGCACGGCGCAGGCGCTTCGATCTTTGCCGATTCGTGGGGTTACAAGATCGAAGCTTACGACGCGATTCCTTACAACGCGGCGATCATGACTCGCGCGGGCGTGGTCGTTTCGATGAACTCCGATTCCGACGAACGCGCGCGCCGGTTGAATATCGAAGCGGCGAAGGCGATGCACTGGGGTGATTTAACTGAGGAACAGGCGCTCAAGCTCGTCACGCTAAATCCGGCGATTCAACTTGGAATTCAGGATCGAGTGGGATCGATCGAAGTCGGCAAGGACGCGGACGTTGCGATCTGGAATGGACATCCGTTCAGCGTCTATTCACGCGTTGATACGACGTTCATTGACGGCGTCGTTTACTTCGATCGCCAACAGGACCTCGCGCGGCGGCCTGAGCTCGCGAAGGAACGCGCTGCGTTGGAGCAGGCGGAACCGAATAAGCCAGCGGCGCAAGGCCAATCGCCGCAAGCGCCTCGCCGCCGGCGTCCGAGTCGTGAAGATGACGATATCGAGGTTGAAAAGCCGTAACCACGGATGACACGGATTGGAGACAGCATGATCAAGACGTTAGTTACATTAATCCTGTTTACCAGCGCAGTTGTTGCCCAACAAATCGGAAACCCGACCACGCAACAGGGCGTCGTTCCGCCACGCGGCGTGTTTGCAATTCGCAACGCGCGCATCGTGACCGTCAGCGGTCCGGATATCGAAAACGGCACGGTCGTGATTCGTGACGGCAAGATCGAAGCGGTCGGCGCGACTGTTTCCGTTCCGGCAGGCGCGCAAACGATCGATGGCACTGGACTCTCCGTGTATCCCGGAATGATCGACGCCGGCACGAGCCTGGGACTCGTGGAAATTCCGCAGGGCGCGAACGGAACGGTCGACACTGCCGAAGTCGGCGACCTAAACCCGAATGCGAAAGCCATCATCGCAGTCAATCCGCACAGTGCGCACATCGCCGTCACGCGAGTTGAAGGCATAACAAACACACTGACCGCGCCGGCAGGCGGGCTCATCTCAGGTCAGGCCGCGTTGATCAATCTACTCGGTACCGCGCCGAAAGAGATGGCCGTACTCCCGCAGGCCGCGCTTGTGATCAACTACCCGCGCATCGGTGGCGGCGGTGGTGGCGGTTTTGGCCCGCCTCAAGCGCCGGCGAATCTCTCCGAAACATTGACCGCGAATGAGCGGCAACTCGATGAGATTCGCAAGATGCTGCGCGACGCCGAAGCTTACGGCCGTGCGCAGGATGCTTACGCAAAGGACAAATCGTTGCCGCGTCCCGACCGGAACGTCGTGCTCGAACCGCTCGTGCCGTACGTTCGTGGAGAACAGGCCGTAATCTTTCGCGCGGATCGCGAAGCTGAGATTCGCGGCGCCCTCCGTTTCGCGGACGAGATGAAGTTGAAGCCGATCATTCTCGGCGGTGACGATGCGTGGAAGGTCGCCGGCCTTTTGAAAGAGAAGAACGTGCCCGTGATTCTGACGGGCCTGTTCTCGCTGCCGAGCCGCGAAGACGATCCTTACGACGTGTTGTATGAAAGTCCGGCAAAACTTCAGCAGGCCGGCGTGCGTTTCTGCATATCCACCGGCGACGCGGGCCCGGAAGTGCGAAACCTCGCTCAATATGCCGGCATGGCCGCCGCTTTCGGTCTCTCGAAGGCGGACGCGGTGAAGTCAGTCACACTTTATCCGGCGCAAATAATGAACGTCGCGGACCGATTAGGCTCGATTGAAACCGGCAAGATGGCGAATTTGGTTGTGACTGACGGCGATCTGCTCGAGATCCGCTCGCACATCAAATATTTGTTTATAGATGGGCGACCGGTGGTGTTAACGAGTAGGCACACAGAATTGAATGAAGCATTCAAAAATCGAAAGTAAGATTTACAAGATTTTTGAGGATTAGCATGTAAATCCTGTCGCATCTTGTAATCCTGTTCAAACTGACTTCCATCAACGAATTCCCGAGGAGGTTTCCACTTGTTTACAAACGTCGTACGTAGTGCTGTGCTCTTCGCCAGCATCGTTATCCTCTCAACCGCAGCGTATGCGCAAACAAAACTCTTGCGATTTCCCGATATACGCGGCGATCGCGTCGTCTTCACTTACGCGGGCGATCTTTGGACAGCGCCTTCGAGTGGTGGTTCCGCAGTGCGTTTGACTTCGCACCCCGGTGTGGAATTGTTTGGGAAGTTCTCACCTGACGGAAAGTGGATCGCCTTCACGGGGCAGTACGATGGTGACGAACAGGTTTACGTCGTTCCGACGTCAGGCGGCGAACCGCGCCAACTGACGTTCTATCCTGCGCGCGGACCGCTCGCGCCTCGTTGGGGCTGGGACAACCAGGTGTTTGGTTGGACCAAAGACAGCAAGCAGATCATTTTTCGATCTCTCCGCGATTCGTGGACACTTCCGATCGCGCGTCTTTATTCAGTCTCGATCGACGGTGGTCCAGCCACCGCTTTGCCGATGCCCTCGGCGGGATCGGGCGACCTATCGCCAAACGGCGACGAGATCGTTTACTCACCGCAATCGCGTGATTTCAGATCTGAAAAACGTTACGCCGGCGGGCAGGCCAACCAGCTCTACATCTTCAACCTGAGCAACAACGCCGCGAAACGCATCACCGAAGGCCCGAGAGCCACGCGCGATGCGATGTGGATTGGCGATACGATTTTCTTCAACTCGGATCGCGACGGGCACTTCAATCTTTACGCGTACAACATCCCGAGCGGCAGGACCACGCAGGTTACCAGCAACAGGCCGTGGGACGTACGTTGGCCCAGTTCAGACAACGAAGGCCAGATCGTTTACGAGCTGAACGGCGAACTGCAAGTGCTCGACGCGCGCAGTAAAAAGAGCACGCCGATATCGATCAATGTTTTTGACGAAGGCAATTCGCGGCGGCCGAGTCGCGTTGCGGCGGGGAATTTGATCGAGTCAGTGGGTTTGAGCCCGAAAGGTGAACGCGCCCTATTCGCCGCTCGCGGCGACATCTTCACGGCGCCGATTGAAAAAGGTCCAACCCGGAATCTGACTGATTCATCCGGCGCGCATGACAAGTGGCCCAACTGGTCGCCTGACGGATCACAGATCGCGTTCATTTCAGACAAGTCAGGTGAAGAGGAGATCTATCTCGTCCCGCAGGATGGCTCCAAGCCTGCCGAGCAGATCACGCGCGGCGGTTCGGCGATGCGTTACGCGCCGGAATGGGCGCCTGACGGAAAACGACTCGCCTTCAGTGACAAAGACGGAAAGCTCTACATTCTCACGTTAGCTGATCGGAAGATCGCCGAAATTGCCGATTCTCCGCGCGGTCAGATACGCGACTACACCTGGTCTCCGCGAGGGAATTTCCTGGCCTTCTCGATGGCGAACCAGAATCAGTTTTCGTCTGTGTTTATTTGGAGTGCGAACGACGGGCAGATGCGCCGTGTCACCGAGGAGTCGTTCAACTCATACAATCCCGCGTGGGATCCGCAGGGCAATTATCTTTACTTTTTGAGTGACCGGGAGTTTGCTCCGCAAATTTCAAACATCGAATTCAACTACGCGACCAATCGTCCGACTTACATCTACGCCACCGCGCTGCGTAAAGACGTCAAGCATCCGTTTCCGCCCGAGAGTGATGAAGTGACGATCGCGAAGACGGACGAGTCGCCGAAGCCGGCGGCGTCCCCGTCAACTTCTCCGGACAAACCTGCCGAGACGCCGGCGCCCGCGCCCGCAGAGCCGAAACCCGAAGCCGCACCGAAGCCGCCCGCAACATTAACGATCGACTTTGATGGTCTTTCAAATCGCGTCGCTCGCGTGCCGGTTGGAGCGGATAACTACTTCGGACTATCCGCCAAGACCGGGCACCTGATTTACCTGATCGGCGGCGCGGGTTATTACGGCCGTCAGGGCGATCGCAATACGTCGTTGCGGATTTACGCCATGAAAGACCGCAAGGAAACGACGCTGGTTGATGATGTTCGCGGCTACGTTCTTTCTGACGACGGTTCGAAGGTTCTCGTCGCGCAGGGACCCAACTTCAATCTCTACGATGCGACGCCAGTGGGCGAGAAATCACGCAAGGCAGTTGCGACTAACGGGCTGTATGTCGATCGAGTCCCGATCGAGGAGTGGAACCAGATCTTCAACGAAGTTTGGCGCCGCTACCGCGACTGGTTCTACGTGTCGAACATGCACGGTTACGATTGGGAGGCGCTGCGCGAGCAATACAAGCCGCTGCTGAAGTACGTGGCCCATCGTTCGGATCTCAACTACGTCATCAGCGAGATGATCTCTGAGCTCGTCGTGCAGCACGCGTACATCGACGGCGGTGATTTCCAGATTCCGCCGCGGCCGCGTTATGGCTTGCCGGGCGCGCGCTTTGAGTTCGACAAGCAGGCGGGCCGATATCGCATTGCGAAGATCTTTGACGGAGACAACTCTGAAGACATTTATCGATCACCGCTCACGGAAGTGGGTGTGAATGCGAGTGTCGGCGATTACGTGCTCGCGATCGATGGTGAAGAGTTGAAAGCGACAGACGATCCGTATCGCTTGCTGAGAAACAAAGCGGACAATCCGGTGCAGCTCACGCTGAACAAAGTCCCGTCGATGCAGGGAGCGCGCACCGTGTCTTACAAGCCGATCACGGATGAGCAAAACCTGATCTATCTCGATTGGGTGGCGCACAATCGTGAAAAGGTAAGCAAGGCCACGAACGGTCGTGTTGGTTATCTGCACGTGCCGGACATGGGCGCGAATGGAATTCGGGAGTTCATCAAGTGGTACTACCCGCAATTGAACAAAGAAGGACTGATTGTCGACGTGCGTGCGAACGGCGGCGGCAACGTGTCGCGCATGCTCATCGAGCGGCTGCGGCGAAAAGTTCTCGCGCTCAACTATTCGCGGACTAACGATGAAGCATCGACTTATCCTGACGGCGTGTTCATCGGTCCGATGGCCGCGATTTTGGATCAGAACTCTGCGTCGGACGGCGACATCTTCCCGGCGATGTTTCGCGAAGCCGGACTTGGACCATTGATTGGGAAGCGTTCGTGGGGAGGCGTCGTCGGCATCACGAATCGCGGCCAGTTGATCGATGGCGGCGTGGTGAACGTTCCCGAGTTTGGGTTTACGAATAAGAATGGCGAGTGGATTATCGAAGGTTACGGCGTGGATCCTGACATCGAGGTTGATAACGATCCGCAGTCAGTAATCGCCGGCAAGGATCCACAACTCGAACGCGCGATCGCGGAGGTAATGGCGAAACTGAAACAACCGGTGAAGCTACCCCCGAAGCCCGCGCCACCCGTGAAGACCATCAACAACCGCCAAACTTCGCGAGCGTCTCAGAACTAAGTGTAGGGGCGGCCCTCCGTGGCCGCCCGTCGTTTATATCCGGCCTTCTTCGTGGCACGGGCGGCCACGGGGGGCCGCCGTTACAGTTGCCTTCAGGATTGCCGAACCGTGATCATCCTATAAATTCTATCCCTCTAAAAATCTCGTCAACTGAAACTTCCCAGCCGTCGAGCACGACCGATTTGGCGAGATCTCCGCGTGAGTATCTCCAGCCTTCCCAAACTGGTTTTTCACCAACTTTACCGGGATTGCGCACTTCGATAGTTGCAGTCACTGGATCGACGAGCCACAACTCGTGAACGCCGAGAGCTAGATACGTGTCCGCTTTAGTCGTGCGGTCATA
>JBKPPH010000046.1:0-5537 GCA_046733535.1 Acidobacteriota bacterium | reverse complement strand
TCTACCGGCAGCCATCGACACAGCAATGCGCTTTATCCCCACTTACTATCTGACGGAGGCGCTGAAATTATCTTTGGCCGGAAGTGCATCGCCACGCATATGGGGACATTTGGCCGTCGTATTGGTCTGTACCGTGATCGCATTCTTCGCCGCCGCTTGGGCGCTCCGGCGTTAAGCCACAAAGAGGCACAAAAAGGACAAGAGGAGCTTTGCCTCAAAACGCCAAGATCATTCTTGGAGACAGTCAGTACCAGGGAGCGGCAGCGACCTGGTCAACGATTGGAGTCAAAAATCTTTAGGAAATATCGCATGCTGATCACTGACCAGGTCGCTACCGCTCCCTGTACTGACTGTGTCCAAGCCTGACGTCCGAGTTTTGAGGCAAGGCTGACAAGAGGAGACGATTGAACGTCTCCTCTTGTTTGTGCCTCGCTGCCGAGTGTGGCCGCGCTTAGCTTGTTTTCTTGCCGTAGCGCAGAAGGATGAGGCGCACGTAGTTGCGCGTCTCGCTGTAGGGTGGCACCGTGTTGCCGTACTTCATGACCGCACCCTCGCCCGCGTTGTATCCCGCCAGGGCGAGGTCCACTCGGCCGTTGAACATCTTGAGCAGATCTTTCAAGTAGCGCGTGCCGCCCTTGATGTTCTGCGCAATGTCATAAGGATTCGTCACGCCATATCGCGCAGCGGTGCCGGGCATGAGTTGCATCAGCCCCTGCGCGCCTTTGTTGCTCGTAGCGCCTGCGCTGAAACCGGATTCCTGCGACATCAAACAATAAATCAAATAAGGATCGACACCATGCTGTGTGCCGTAGTAGCGGACGAGACCGTCAATCTTGCTGTTACCAGTTGTCCACGAGCGATCGGAACCAATCATCTCCGACGCGACGTTCGCAGCGATCTCCGGAGCTGGTTTATTTGCCGCCGCGATCTCGTTGGCAATCTGCTCAACTTTCGCGCGCGCGTCAGCCAGCTCTTTCTCGCCTTTCTCAAAATCCAGACGCGAGATGAGCCCATCGTCGTAGAGTGCTTTTGACTGCTGCTGTCGTGTCTCGAGCCTCTGAACTTCGTTTTGGTAGAGAGTTGAAAGATTACTTAAATTCGCTTTGAGATCGCTCTCCTGGGCGTTGGCGGGTACGGCTGAAATTAGCCCAATCACAACAAAGCCGAGCAAAAGCGCGGCTTTCGAAAAACCAGCAAGAATGTTTCTAAAAACCAATCGGCAGTCCTCCATTAACAAGCTAGACACCTAAAAACAGCGGCCGGTTACGATGTCTATCAGTTAACGGAAGTTGCCGAAAAAGTGTTCAAAATATTTCGAATTATGCGGAAGTGCTCTGCTCGTTTTGACCCCCTGTTTCCTGCTGAAAAGTCAGACTCAAAATGACCGCCAGCAGGTCATCGGGTTCGACCGGCTTTGCCAGGTGTGTCTGAAATCCGGCCAGCAAAGCCCGGCGGCGATCCGACGCGCCGGCGTACGCCGTCAGCGCAATCGCAGGCACGTGTCCACCTTCTTCAGGGTTTAATGATCTGATTCTTTTGATTAGGTCATAGCCGTTTTGGCCGGCCATTCCGATATCACTAATGATCACGTCAGGCTTGACGCTTGTGACCGCTGCCAAGGCTGCCGGACCGGAGTCCGCTGCCGTTACCTCAGCCCCATGCCGCGCCAGCAGTGTTTTAAGTAACTCCCGAGTGTCCGGATCGTCTTCAACGATCAGGATCCGGCGGTGCTTTAGTCTCTGGTCTTCGCACCCTTCCAAAGTCTGCAAAGCCGCCCTGGCCCGGTCGGAGAACAGACTAACCGAACCCAAATCGCTGCTGATAACTTCAGAGGACGTCAGCGGAAATTCCACGGTGAAAATGGCGCCCCTTCCAACACCCTCGCTCTCCGCCGAAACGCTGCCGCACTGTTGCCGCACCAAATAATCTACGATTGCGAGCCCCAATCCCAGTCCACCATGCGACCGAACATTCGATGAATCCACCTGCCTGAATCGCTCAAAAATGTGAGGCAAATGCTCCGCTGGAATTCCCACTCCGGTATCAGCCACTTTGAGTTGAACGTGTGAATCGAAACGTTCGAGGCTGACGTCGATCTTTCCGCCGTTGGGTGTGAATTTGATCGCGTTCGAGAGCACGTTTGTCACGATCTGTTGCAGACGTGCCGGGTCTCCCAGGATCGGGCCTGCCGCGGGATCGATCGTCGTCTCGAGCTGTAATTGCTTCGCATCGATCGCCGGACGCAGGGAATTGATAACGCTGTCGGTAATCGATGCGAACGATACGGGTTGAAACTCGATTTTTAACTTGCCCGTGATGATACGGGAGACGTCCAGCAAATCTTCGATCAACTTCGACTGCGCTTCCGCGTTGCGCTGAATGATCTGGATTGCACGTTCCTTTTCTTTGTCAGCGAGTTGATTTGAATCCAACAGTCGCGACCAACCAAGGATTGAAGTCAAGGGCGTGCGCAGTTCGTGTGACATAGTCGCGAGAAATTCATCTTTAACGCGGTTCGCGTCTTCCAATTCCTGCGCCCGCAGCCGCAATATCTCGTGCATGTTCCGCAGTTCGGTGACGTCGCGGCCGACTCCGAATGCGAGACCATCCTCGGGCACCGGAAAATAGCTCCACGCGACCCATTTGTATGTCCCGTCCTTCGACTTCAAGCGATTTTCCATCGACTTGATCGGCTCTCCGCTCGTGAGTTTCTCGTACCCGCTGATTGTCTTAAGACGATCGTCCGGATGAACCAACTCAAAGAGAGACATGGCCAATAGTTCCTCTTCGGAAAACCCGAGCACCGTCTGAAAAGCCGGGTTGACCCGTTGGAAGCGGCCGTCTAACTGCACAATCGTCAACATATCCATCGATAACGCAAAGAAGCGGTCCCGCTCTTCTGTTAACCGGTTGCGCTCGGTCATGTCACGCATGACCTTGGAATAACCTATTAGCTTGCCGGTGTTGTCGCGGATAGGGGTGACGACACCGCTGGCCCAGAACCGTGAACCATCCCTGCGAATGTGCCAACGTTCGTCTTCTGCGCGACCGTTGATGGCTGCAGTCGCGAGCTCCTTTTGCGGAATATCCTTCGCTCTGTCCTCGGGTGTGAAAAACTTTGCAGCGTCCTTTCCAACAATTTCATCTTCCGAATAGCCGAGTATGTGCTGCGCCCCGACGTTCCAGTTTGTTATGAGCCCATCAGGATCGGTCATGAAAATGGCGTAGTCCCGAATGTCTTCGATCGCCTTGCGGTAAATGTCGTCGGTTCGCCTGTTCATTGCGCGGCGCTCTCCTGGCCCTGTCATGTTCCCCCTCACTCCCCTACACTAATATCTTCTCTATCTTTATCTTTCCGGTATGGCGATCCCCTCAATAAACATGGCGATAGTGTTTGCCAAAATTTCGGCTACGTCATTTGTGTGTCTTTTTGTGCTAAAAAGAGAAAAAATCGTGAAGGTCCAAGGAGTTAAATGGGAGAAAGGAGTCGATACGAATACATGACGATTAAAAACATTTTCTCCAGCATCGTGTGCGCACTGATGTTAGCGGGCTTATCCGTTGTCGCGCAGGGCCAGGATGCGCCGTACCGGATGAATGATAAAGAAGTCCAGAAGGTTATGAAGCAGCTCAAGAAGGACACCGAAAAGTTCCGCAAGAGCCTGGACTCATCGCTGGACAAGAGCCGACTGAACGGTACGAACCAGGAAGACAGGATCAACGATTTTCTGGAGGACTACGAAAAGGCCACCGAGCGTTTGTACGATCGGTTCAAAGATAACAAGTCTGTCGCGGCGGACGTAGAGACGGTCCTCGATGGCGCTGCACGAATCGATCAGTTTATGAGAAGGCATTCTCCGACGGGCCGAGCCGAGCGCGACTGGTCGGCTGTTCGCGGAGATCTGCGACGTTTGGCGGAGGCTTACAACGTTACCTGGCGTTGGTGGTCAGTCGAAGGATAGAAGCATAGAGACACAAAAGGCACAAGAAGCACTTTCGTGCTTCTTGTGCTTATTTGTGGCTAAAACCTTTGCGGCGCACCTTTGACGACGCGCACAGTGTCGCGCGCGATCAGCAACTCTTCATTCGTCGGAATCACGTAAGCACCAACTCGCGATCCCTCAGCGCTGATTTCGCCTTCACGACCCGCAGTGTGCGCTGCGTTGCGCGCCGGCTCGACTTGAACTCCCAACCACGAGAGTCCTTCACAAATCTTCGCGCGGATTTCCGCAGAGTTCTCGCCGATGCCACCCGTGAAAACGATCGCATCCGCTCCGTTCATCGCGGCGAGATACGCGCCGATGTATTTGCGTGCACGATAACAAAAGATTTCGATAGCAAGCCGCGCCCGCCGATCGTTGTTCTCATGCGCTTCGGCCAGCAGCTCACGCATGTCGTCTGTCAGTCCCGAAATACCGAGCAATCCTGATTGCTTGTTCAGCAGGCTCTCAACTTCCGCCGCCGAGAGGCCTTCTTTCGAAGCGATGAAATCCACTATGGAGACATCCACGTCGCCCGAGCGTGTCCCCATCACGAGGCCTTCAAGCGGCGTCAGGCCCATCGAAGTGTCGATAGAGTTCCCTTCGCGAATCGCGGCGATTGAGCAACCGTTGCCAAGGTGTAACGTGATCACGTTCGTTGCGTCGCGCGTGATGCCACGCAACGTGCGATAGCGATACGCGACGTAGCGATGCGACGTGCCGTGGAAACCATAACGGCGAATGCGGTGGCGGCGATAAAGTTGATACGGCACGGCGTAGAGATAAGCGTGTTCGGGAAGTGTTTGATGAAAGGCGGTATCGAAGACCGCTACTTGCGGGACACCGAGGCCAAGGCTCGCTCGCGCTGCGGTAACGCCGGCGATGTTTGCCGGGTTGTGAAGCGGCGCAAGTTCGATCACGTCTTCGATCGCGCGCAGGACTTCATCAGTAATCAGCACTGACTTGCTGAAGCGCTCACCGCCGTGTA
The DNA here is from genome assembly GCA_046733535.1 of Acidobacteriota bacterium. Lineage (GTDB taxonomy): Bacteria > Acidobacteriota > Blastocatellia > Pyrinomonadales > Pyrinomonadaceae > PSRF01. The sequence continues at coordinate 569 of JBKPPH010000046.1, read as the reverse complement.
CCACGCGATGGCCCACGGCGTGCACGTCGGCAAAACTGTTCACGTTTGCGATACCCGATTCATCCGAAACGATCCAGCGCAGGATCATGTCAACTGCGGCGCGCGTGTCTCTGACGGGCGCGGCGGAACGCTGCGGCGTAGTTCCTTCAGTTGTGAACGTGACGATAGCAGCGCCGCCGATACGTTCGACGATGCCATGCGCGAGACGCACGTCGGTGTCACTCGCGATCTGGTCCAGGTCGGTTGCGATTAGTTGAAACTTGACGGACGAGCTACCGCAGTTGAGTACAAGTACGTTCATAATTAATCCAGTACAACTTGTGCTCCGCGCAGCTCAAGGCGCCGGTGTGGTTACAACTGCTTCGCGATATTGGTTGTAGAGTTTGGTCAACTGGTCAGGTGAATATGGATCGTTGCGCGCCAGCATCGTGATCGTGGCGTCACGTTGCTCGAGCACGGAGCGCAGCTTTGTTTTCTGGGCTGAGTTGAAGATGGGACTTCGGTCCTCCTGCACCTCCGCTCCCAGCTTCGTGAAGAAATCGCTGGTTCCCTGTCGCGCCAGTTCGTAG
>JBKPPH010000045.1:0-13344 GCA_046733535.1 Acidobacteriota bacterium | reverse complement strand
CATGTACTCACCGAATCGCGCCAGATCGTCGACAAAGTAAACCGAAGCTCCTGCATAAAGACGGTTGTAAAGACCGGAGATCCTTTCCGCGACATGGCAAAACGGGAGATACGAAAAAGAGACGTCCGTATCGTAGATGGGGATCGTCTGGCGAAGTGATTCCACGCTGTTGATGATGTAACGATGACTCAGACACGCGCCTTTGGGCGCTCCGGTTGTGCCGGAAGTGTAGACCATGATCGCAACATCGTCGGGCTTCGCACCTTCCGCCCGTTCTTTGAGCAACGATGCGAGTCGCGCGCGTTCAATTCGACCACGCACGATGAAGTCGCGATAGCTCAGGACGTCGCCGGACGAATCTGCATCGAGCGCGATGATGTGCCGGACTTTCGGGAGCTGATCGCGAACGCTGAGCACTTTCTGTAATTGTGCGCGTGAATCGACGAGGACGAACTCAGCATCAGAATGGTTGATGATGTATGCGATCTGTTCCGCGGAACTCGTCGGGTAAAGACCGACGCCAACACCACCGGCCGCGATCGTGCCGATGTCGCTGATGGGCCACTCGGGAACGTTTCCCATCAGGATGCAGACGGATCCACGAGGCTTCAACTCGAGCGACAACAGCGCACTCGCAAACTCAAAGGTCTCCTGCTCGAACCGCTGCCACGAGATTCCCTGCCATCGATCGCCCGAACGAAAGTAGAAGACGTCTTTCGGCTGCGCATCATCCGACGCGTATGTCTTCACGCGATCCGCGAACAATGCATATACGCTCGAATATTTCATTTTGTGCTGGCTACCAACAAAAAGCGACGCAAGCCATATTGAGGCCGCCACCCGAAGCACACATGATCACATTGTCGCCCCGCTCCAGCTTGCCCGCGCTCACGGCGTCATGCAGCACCATCGGAATACAAGCCGAACCCGTGTAGCCCCACTTCTGCATGATTGTGTGCGTGCGTTCCATCGGCAGTTCGAGCTTCGCCATCACTTCCTTGATCGTGCTCAGATTCACTTGCGTGAAGAGAAACAGTTTTATGTCCTCGAGCTTTAAGTGCGCCTTTGCGAGCACTTCGCCGACGATCGCGGGCCAACCTTCGGTATTAACTTCAGCAGGATACTTCTTCGCGAAACGCACCTTCGTCCAAATGCCCTCATCGATCACTTCGGTCGTGATCGGCAAACGTGTCCCACCTGCGTAGATTCCCATGTGGTCGTGAAAACTGCCGTCAGCGTGCAGCTTTCCGGCAAGGAACCCCGGCCCATCATCCTTCGCCTGGAGCACGAGAGCTCCCGCACCATCGGCAAAGATCGTGGCCGTCTTCTTGTCGTGCCAATCCAGGTACTTGCTCATCGCGTAAGCGCCGACGACGAGTACGTTTCGATAAGCCGGATCGGCGATGATGAACTTCGACGCCGTATCAAGCGCCGTCACAAAACCCGCGCAGGCGCTGTTGACGTCGAATGTGCCGGCGTTCACCGCACCGAGGCGGTGCTGAACGACTACGGACGTGGCTGGTGAAAGCTGTTCGGGAGTGTCGGTCGCGAGGATGATCAGGTCCAACTCGCTTGCGTCGAGATTAGCAGCTTCGAGTGCCGCGCGGCCCGCGTTCGTCGCGAGGTCAGCGGTGCTCTCGTCTTCAGCGCAGACGTGTCGTTCGTGAATGCCGAGTTTTTGAGTCACGAACTCGTTGATGTCTTCACCAAGGATCCGGCTCAGGTCGTCGTTCGTGACGACCTTTTCCGGAACGTAGACGCCAGTGCTGATGATATTGGCGAAGGGCATTAAATTTGTCCCGCAAGAAATTCTCTTAAGAGCTGATTAAACTCTTCCGCTCGCTCAATGAAAAAAGTGTGGCTTCCGCCTTCAACGATGTGAAGCTGTGCGCCAGGAATTTTTGCAGCAAGGTTGCGTGAGTTTTGCACCGGCACGATTTGATCCGCGTCGCCACTCACGACGAGCGTCGGACTCATGATTCCTTCAACCCCAGCCTCCGCATTGAAACTGACCGCCGCCTCAAACTGCCTCGCATTGAGTTCCCTGATCGAATCGAATTCCACCACTTCGCACGTGATGTGATTTGGTCCTCCAAAGCTGGTACAAACCAGCACCAGCTTCCGCGTCATCGACGGATACTTCAGCGCAAACTCCTGCGCGACGAACCCACCAAACGAAACGCCGACGACGTGCGCGCTGGCCACGCCGAGCGCTCTTAATAGATGAGCGACATCGTCAGCCAGCAAACTAATCGATTGCGGCCCCTCCGGTTTGTCGGATTCAGAAATGCCACGCGGATCAAAACTGATAACACGAAAGTCGCGAGACAACGCCGGCACTTGCCTGGACCAGAGGGATAGTCCCGACGCAAACCCCGGAATCAAAACAACCGGCTCGCCATCACCTGCGATCTCGTAATAAAGCTCGAGACCGTTTACGGAGATCCTCGGCACTTAGAAATTCACCTTAAACGCAAACTGGATCACTCTCGGTCCGGCACTCGTCGCCGTGATACGCCCAAACGTTGACGGCACGGCGATGTTGTTGTTCGGATTCGCGAAGTTGGCCCAGTTGAAAAGATTGAAAAACTCCGTGCGAAACTCACCCCTCACCGACTCCGTGATCGGAATGAACTTCACGACCGAAAAGTCCATGTTCTTCTGCCCCGGACCATAAAGGAAATTCCGCGGAGTGTTTCCAAACGGATTGTTCGGATCGAAGTTCGGATTGTTCGGCGTCCCGAGATTTGTTCCCGCGACAATCGGCCGCGAGATGACAAACGCCGAAGTGTTGAAGTACCCATTCAGCCGCGACTGCGTGCTGCCATTCGTCAAGACGTCGCCACTGAATCCGGGAGCAAAGTTTGCGCGCTGGATGATGTTGTTGCCGACGATGTCGACGATCGAAAACGGAGTTCCTGTCTGCACTGTCAGGATACCGTTCAATGCCCAGTTGTTCAGGAACATGCGCGCCGAGCTCGATTCAGAGACGAGCTTCGGCAAATCGTAAACAAAGCTGGTGACAAAGCGGTGGCGCCGGTCGAAATCGGATGGACCATAGTTTGTTCTCCAGTTGACCTGATCGCCCGGAACCGCGAACAACTCGTTAATCGTGCCGCCGGAATAGAAGTCTTTGGACTTGCCGTAAGTGTAAGCGCTGAGAAATTGCAGGCCACGACCGAAGCGCTTGGTGACACTGATCTGCAGCGAGTTGTAATGCGAATTGGAGCTCGACTGGACCTGTTGAATGCCGCCCGCAACGTTCTTTTGCGTCGAAAGCGCAGTTCCGAATGGCGCGGTAAAGACGTTCAAAGTGTGATTGTAAACCGGCTGGTTCAGCGTGATTACCTGCAACAACTTCGTTCCCTTGGAACCGACATAGCCAACTTCCAGCAGGTAGTCATGCGCAAACTCCCACTGCACGTTGGCGTTGTACTGGTGAATGTACGGAGTTCGCAGTTCCGGATCGATGAAGATGCCGCTGATCGGCACGCCGACGAACGGCGCCAACGGCGATAACGGAGACGGGATCGTCGGATTCACCGGAAATGCTCCGGGCTGCGGCACCGGGATGAACGGATCCGACATCGTCCGCAGTACGCCCGGCAAACCGACGGCTAACGCGAGATACGGATAATTCAGTAACTGTGTGTTCGCGTAGCGCGTCGAAAAGCGATCGTAATAAATACCGTAGCCGCCGCGCGCGACGAGTGTACCCGCGTCGTTGAGACGATAAGCAAACCCGACGCGTGGAGCGAGGTTGTTTTTGTCAGTCGGAATGAGCGTGTCCGCAACGGTCGGAACACCGGCGAGTGTTCCATTACCCGCTTGCACAAAGCCATTCGGTGGACCAGCAGGCGACGCGGTCGTGCCTGCGTGAAACTGATCCGGTAGGAAGTTTACGAGCCGCCCGCGAGTATCGACCGGATAGCCGTAGTAGTCGTAACGCACGCCAAGATTCAAAGTCAGCCGCGAGTTGACTCGCCAATCGTCCTGGGCAAACCCGCTCCAATCATTCACGCGCAGTGCGCGATCAAACACACCCGAACCGATAATCGAAACACCGTTGCCGATCAGGAAGTTGTTAAAGCTCGAGAAGATGACTTGCCCGCGCGAGAACGCGTTGAAATAGAAATTGACCTGTGAGCGACGGTATTCACCGCCGAAGCGCAAACGATGATCGCCCGACACAACAGACAAAGTGTCGCCGTAAGTGAACGCGTTGATTCGCGACGATTGATCCGCGAAGGGCGACGAACCCAGCGTGAAGAGTCCCGTGACCGTGAGAGTGGGCATGCCCGGAAAGAGATTCCTCAGCGGACTTTTAATACCAAACTGCTCCGCCGTGAAAGGCTCTTCCGCCGATGACGTCACGCGCAAACGGCTAAAACCGAACCGCGCCTGGTTCACGATGTTCGGAGAGATTACGTAAGTGTCTGTGATCGAGTTGAGATCCTGGATGATGTCGAGTGAACCACCGGTACCGGGCAATTGCGTGACGCCATTGCCGAGACCCGCGAAGTTGTAGTTGGCCTGGAAAGTCGGATTACTCGCAAAAAAGTTTTTTGTACTGATCGTGTGATTGTCACTGAGCCGCAGATCGAAGTTTGCGTTGAACTGGTTTTCAGTGAAACGTGATAGACCCGAGATCGGCGTTAGACCGGAAGCTGTCGCGGCCGATGGAATCGCAAACTCACCGTTCGGCAACTTCGCGTTGAGCACCGAGACGATCACCGGATTGATTGATGCGACCGGCAGGTTGAACGCGGCCGCCAAACCAGCCGCAGTGCGATTGCTATTAGTCAACTGCGGTGGAATGAACGGAAACATCAGGCTGTTATTCAGCGAGGCGCCGTTGCGTTCGCGCGTGCCCTGGTACGAGCCGAAGAAAAACAGACGATCTTTGATGATTGGACCACCAAGCGTGCCGCCAAACTGATTGCGAGTCAGCGTGGGCCGGGGCCGGCCGGCTGCGTTGAGAAAGAAATCGTTCGCGTTTAGCGCGTTGTTGCGCAGGAAGTGGTAGGCATTACCGTGAAAATCGTTTCCGCCCGACTTGGTGATGGCTTCGACGTTTCCGCCCGCGTTACGTCCCTGCGACGCGTCGTAGAGGCTTGTTTGCACGATGAATTCCTGGATCGAATCAGTTGCGGGCACCGCGATGTTGGGCGTTGAGTTTGTACCGATCGAGTTAGCGTCGATGCCGTTGATGCGCACGTTGTTGCTCGTGGTGCGCTGGCCATTGACCGAGATGATCGCATCGCCGCGACCCAGCTCGGTGTTATTCGCCACTGACGAGGAGGTGCCTGGTGACAGCGTCAATAACTGCTGAAAATTTCTAGTCGGGAGCGGCAGTTGTCGAATCGTGTCCTCCTGGATTGTGCGGCCGACCTGAGAAGTCTCCTGTTGCACGAGTGGAGCGTCGGCTTTGATGGTTACCATGCCGGAGACTGTCGCTGCGTCCAGACGTATCGGCAGTGTCGTGGTCTGCGTTACGTTGACACGCACCTCGTCGACAACCACCGTGCGGAACCCGCTCGCCGTTACTTCCAACTTGTACACGCCGGCTGGCAACAGTGTGAAGACGAAGTCGCCTGAGTCGTTCGTGACGGCTTCGCGCTGCTGGGCGTTGATGCCACTGGTCAGCTTCACGGTCGCTCCGGGCACGACAGCGCCGTTGGCATCGACGACGTTGCCGCTGAGCTGTCCAGTGCCGCCCTGGGCGAACGCGCCGGATACGGCCCAGCACAAAACGATGAATAGTAAAGAGAGAGCTACTCGAGTCGACCTGAACATAATCTTCCTCCTACAAGTCAGCACCAACACATGCGGTGGGGATCACCTCTTCGAAAAACACGAACGTTCGTTTTTCTTTCCAGTGCGAGAAAATCGCAAAAGCACAAAAACGATTCAGCTTAGGATTTGCGCTTTTTGCGACTCTTTGCCGCTTGCTTCCGCGAACCACCGTTGTGGTTCTGCAACAACCCGCGACAATACATGTCTGTCAATTGTTTGATTACCTGCTCGTCGCTCAGACCGAAATGGCGATTACCACCGAAGAGCTTCTCAACCAGAAAGTAGTTGAAGAACTGCATGTACGCTGCGGTAAAACCCACGGCCGGATCTACGTCGCCATGCACCGCACCGCGACTCTTCAACTCCGCGAACTGCGTCGCGAAGCGCCGGCGCAGGTTGTGAACCAAACCTTCAAACATCTTCCGGAAGTGGCGGTTCTCAAACTCGAGTACGTCGATGTACATCAGCAGCCAGAAGTCATGGTGGTCGTTCACCATTTTCTTGATCTGCCCGCCAAAGCGAACCAGCGACTCCGGTTTCAACGGCTCGTCAATCTCGTCGAAGATCTCACGCAGACGTCCGTCGATGGTCGTCTGGTACTTCCCGATTATCGAACTAAGGATCTCCTCTTTCGTCCGGTAATAGTTGTAAACATTGCCGAGCGACGTCCCTGCCCTGGCGGCGATATTGCGCATCGAGGTAGCGTGAAAGCCCTGCTTGATAAAGAGTTTTTTGGCCGCTTCCTCGATCCGGTTCTTGTTCTTTTCGATTGCGCTCGGGCTGAGTTTGGGCATTCCTACAAAAACGAACGTCCGTATTTTATTTATAAATGAAGTGGTGTCAAGGTTGTTTGCACGTAAGGTGTATTAAATAGCTGCCGCGATGCGTCCGAAATCCGTGGTTCAGATCCGCGGATAACACGGATTCATGTTAGTCTCAGCCCGGATGAGCGCTAGCAAACGCATCGTTCTCACAACGCACGGAACTCTCGGCGACCTTCATCCTTTTCTCGCTCTCGCACTTGAATTGCAGGTGCGTGGACACAAGCCTGTGATTGCCACGAGTGAATTTCATCGCAGTCGTGTTGAAACGGCGGGCGTCGAGTTTCATCCCCTTCGCCCTGACGTCGCTTTAGACAACAGAGAGGTCCATGAGCGTCTCACTGAACCAAAGCGTGGGATGGAGCGAGTGATTCGTGAATTCATGTTGCCTGTCCTGAAGCAGACGTATGATGACTTGCTTGAGGCAGTACAGAAGAATCGCGCAGATTTACTCATCTCACAGATCCTCATTTTCGCCGCGCCGCTCGTCGCGGAAAAAACGGGCGTACCGTGGATATCGACGGAGTTACAGCCGGGCGCATTCATGTCCGCGTATGATCCGCCGATGTTGGCGGCGGCGCCCTCGCTGGCGAAACTACGCGGCCTGGGACCAACGTTTCACCGCCCTCTTTTTCACGCGGCGAGGCTGAGCGCGCATTTCTGGTCCAGCCCAGTGCGCCAGCTCAGGCGTGAACTCAAACTTCCAGTTGGCAAGGACCCGTTGTTCGCCGGTCGACACTCCCCTCAGCTTGTGCTCGCGCTGTTCTCTCGTGTCATCGGCTCGCCGCAACGTGATTGGCCCAACAACACGCTTGTCACAGGCTTTCCGTTCTATGACGAACATCGCGGAGCTGTTCCACCCGAGGCTGAAGAGTTTCTGTCGGAAGGAGACCCGCCGATTGTTTTCACCCTCGGTTCTTCGGCAGTTTGGACTGCCGGAGATTTCTACCGCGAGAGTATCGCGGCCGCAGAGATACTCGGAAAACGTGCGGTACTGCTCATCGGCAACGATCCGCTTAACAAGCTCGCTGACCCGTTGCCCGGCAACGTGCTCGCTCTTCCTTATGCGCCTTATGCTCAGATTTTTCCGCGTGCTTCGGTTGTGGTCTATCAAGGCGGGATCGGAACGACCGCACAGGCATTGCGTGCGGGAAAGCCGATGCTCGTAATGCCGTTCGGCGGCGACCAATATGATAACGGTGCGCGCATCGAACGTCTCGGTCTCGGGCGTTTAATCATGCGGAAGCGATACACGGCTGAACGTGCAGCCGTTGAACTCGAACAGCTACTGAATAACTCGAATTATCAGAAACGCGCTGAAGAGATAGCACGGCAAGTGCAGAACGAAGACGGTGTGCGGGTGGCGTGCGATGCGATTGAGACCCTGATCCGTGTTCATCCGTGATCATCTGCGGTGCTAGATTTACATGGGCTTGCCTCAAAAGCACACTTGGATAGGGTCAGTACCGTAACGCAGTAGCGTCGGGTCGACGTGGTGCACCAATTTCTTAAGACTATCGCATGCCGAAGGCTCACCCGACGCTACCGCGTTACGGTACTGACCCTATCCAACGCCACTCCTGACTTTGCGGCAAAGCCGATTCACATGAAACTCGGCGGTCGAGAAAGTTTCAGTAAGGTGTTTACATTGACTTGAACCGGTCGCCTGGGACTGTCGTCCCGACTCGCCCGGCTTTTGTGCTTCTTTGTAGCTTGGAGAACTATTTCTTCTTACGCGCCACGCCTCGCTGTAATTCCGGCGGGCCGAGGACCCGCCACAGATCCGCAGCGCGTATGTACGTTGGTAACTTACGCGTCGTGCTCATGACGAATCCATAGCTCTGCTCCTGTCCGATGTTGCCGTGTGTAGCTTGAAGCAGCGTCAACGTATCGAGTAGAGAGCTTCCGGTGTAGTAACCATCCTCCAGATTCACAATCACGTTGGCGCGGTTCAGAACTCCCTGTGTGGCTCCTTCGAAGATGCGCCGAATAACGTCGGGTCTCGCGCCGGCGCGGGTCAGTGCAAACCAGTCTTCATCTTTGATGAATCCCTCGTGACCGTTCTGCTGATGCTGGGTGAGCGACAGCAGATCGAGAGGATCGCCCTTTATTGCCGAATAGCGATAGGCGTTGTCGCGTCGCTCGATGGTTGCTGCTCCGCAACGGTTCGCAACGTAAACGATTCCGTTTTGTTCGTAAGTGACGAAGTCGACTCCGTCGAGTGTTGCCAACACTTCGGCCAGGTGCTCTTCGTTCCTGTCTCTCGTGAATAAGACTGCACTGCCAACCAGGCCGAACTGTGGCAGAACCACGCTTTTATCGTCCTTGATCTTGCTGCTTAAGTTGAACCCGGCACGGCGAAGCGGATCTTTCAGTGCTACACGACGATAGTTCCGAAAATGGTTGCCGTGGTCTGAAAAGATAGTCACCGCGATTGGAGTCTTACTGTCGCGGACGATGTCTTCGATAGTCTCATCCAACTCTTCGAGAAAACTCCGCAGCAAAGTTTCGCCGCCAAGGTGGGCCAACGAATCCGTCGCGCCTGTGTAGGCGAAGAACACAGCGCCACGACTGTTCCTCGCTTTTTGACGCAGGCGAATAAGATCGCTCAGCGACTCGAGATAGGTTGAAAGAGGAGGCGCTGTATATCCCAAACCACTCTTCAGCGCGGATGGATGATAGTCGAAGAGCTCGCGAAAGGTGCCGCGAACGAAACGATCACTGCGAAAACGATCGAGGATCCCGCCACGCATCTTGTTTGCTTCAGTGTCGAAGAAATTGTCTTCATAGCCGCCGGTCATCGTCGCGCCCGCGGGTTCGAGAATCCTGCTGAGGGCCGCGTTCGTCAACGACGGGAACGTCGAGATCATGTGCGAAGGAGGGCCGAAGAGTTTGAAGCGACCGTTTGCACGCATCTTGCTGATGGTCGAGAAGCCGACACCATCGACGCAGATAATCACATGTCGGACAGCCGGCTTGTCGACAGGCTGGGATAAAATCTTGAGCGGCATCAGAGTCGAGATCAGCAAGACAGCAACCGTAGCCAAACACCTGGAGGATGAAGAACTCGAATTCATTGCTGGACGTCCCTCGTTCGTAAAATCTCTGCGGGCTTAATTCAAGAACGATGCCAAGGGAATGGATTATCGGCGGATTCAACTGTAGGGGCGGCCGCGCGGGCGTTGATGTTTACGCAACGCGGGCGAAGTATCGATGCGACCGGCACGAAGCGCGTGACAGTAGTCAGCATTTTGTTGCGCTGATAATCAATTCGGCGCCGATGCACAGCGACGAGTGACAGATGCTTCAGGACTGTTTTTGGAACGAGGAATGTTACGTGTGGGATTCAAGCGTTTCCGACAGCGCCCGGAGGAACATGGACGGCTTTGTTTCAAAAGTCAGGAGTGGGACTTGGATACAGTCAGTACCGTAACGCGGTAGCGTCGGGTGAGCCTTGGGCATGCGATACTCTTTGGCACTGATAGACCACGTCGCACCCGACGCTACCGCGTTACGGTACTGACTGTATCCAACAGTGGCTTTTGAGGGCAAAGCCAACATGGACCATCATGGCGCTCGCGCGCCACATGGCTACGGAATCGCGCGTGAGTCAAAACACGGAGCACTGGCCTTCACTCAGTTTCTGCAAAGAGCCGGTGGGCAATCTATAGTTCCATCCGCGTTTCTTCCACACTGATCCATCAGCGTACTCGATCTCGTTGATTACAACCGTGCCGTCTTTCAGCGCGTCTTTACGTTCGTCAGCACTGATAACCTTCACCGGAAGATAGGGCGTCCAGATATCGAGTATCTTCTTCTCCTTCGGTTTCACTTGCAGCGCGCACAGGTATTGTTTCGGCTGGTAGTCGTCAGGCCCGGCGGTTGGTCGAAACTCCCAGATCAAACCTCTGACTACGTTGGCGCCGGTGTTTTTAAGCTCGAGCCGAAGTTGGTAGCTGTCCACACCATTCTGGGCTGAGGCATCGGCCTTTTTTTCCATGATCCGCAAGTCGGTTCGTCGCGAACCCAGATCCCGGTTGTCCGGTATCGGTGTGGTGATTGGTCCTCCCGGGTTTTGAGCTCCGCGAATCATCCGGCTATTCTGTTTTTCCCGCGTCCAACCAAACTTGACGACCAGCAGGTCAGGCTCTTCTGAATCCACGTGCTGTAGAGGCGGGAAAACAATCAGGAGAAGTAGGACTAGTGGTTTCAAGGGTCCGCACTTTAACACATTTGAGAGTGGACGGTTTCTACTTTTCTTACTTTCGGATTAAGCTAATCCCCTGTAGAGAACAAGCATGGTTCCCGTCTCGATACTCGATCTCGTTCCCGTCATCCTGGGTGAAACACCGCGCGAGGCCCTGCGTAAGAGCCTTGATCTCGTGCGGCACGCGGAAAAGTTCGGCTACAAGCGCTACTGGGTCGCGGAACATCACAACATGACGGGGATTGCCAGCGCCGCAACGTCTGTCGTGATCGCTTACCTAGCCGGTGGGACGTCCACGATTCGAGTCGGTTCGGGCGGCATCATGCTGCCGAATCATTCGCCGCTCGTGATTGCTGAACAGTTTGGCACACTCGAGTCGCTTTACCCGGGCCGGATCGATTTGGGCCTGGGCCGCGCGCCAGGAACGGACGCGCGAACGTTGCGTGCGCTGCGTCGCGATCACGTGCGTGCTGATGATTTTCCCGAAGACGTGTTGGAGCTGATGTTGTTACTCGGAGATGTGAAGGACGGCCAACCAGTTCGTGCGGTGCCAGGTGCGGGCACGCATGTCCCGATTTGGATTTTGGGATCGAGCACGTTCGGCGCCGAGCTTGCTGCGGCGCTCGGACTGCCTTACGCCTTCGCTTCGCACTTCGCGCCCGACGCTCTCTTCCCCGCGCTCGAGATTTATCGTGAAAAATTCAAACCGTCGAAGCAGTTGGACCAGCCGTATGCGATGCTTGGTGTAAACGTCGTCGCCGCGGACACAGATGAAGAAGCGCGTCGACTATTCACCACAGTCCAGCAATCCTTCACCAACCTCGTCCGCGGCGCCGGCGGCAAACTTCAACCACCAATCGACGACATCGAAGACTATTGGACCCCCGCCGAAAAGCGCCTCGCTTCGCGCATGCTGACGTATTCAATCGCCGGCTCGCCCGAGACCGTGCGCCGAGAATTGGAAAGCTTCGTCACGTCAACTAACGCGGACGAGCTAATGATCGTCACCAGCCTCTACGACCACGCCGCTCGCGTGCATTCGTACGAGATAGTCGCTGACGTGTTCGCCAGCCGAAACTAAGTTTACAACCACATCGGAGAAGCACTTCCTCAGCGGTCGCATACCCTCGGTCAAAGTAATGCTACGAATTCTTCAACAGTGAGACCGGTTTGGCGGATGATTGCGCGTAGCGTACCGCGGTCCAACTCTCTGTAATTCGGGGATGGTGGTTTGTGCGGGAGGAGATTTGCGAATTAGAACGATATGACTGCCGCGCTGGCGATAGATTTCAAACCCGATTCGGCCAAGCGCCTTAACACATTCGGCGCCTGAAACCAGCGGCAATTTGCTCCCGCAGCAACCTCGACCAGTTCGACTCGATCTTCCGGCAAAGGCTCGCCGCGCTCACGCAGCAGTTCTTCATGCAAACCGATTGCCTCATGGACGTTCACAAGCGCTTCGTCGCGAGTTCGTCCTTGACTGATGCAACCAGGAAGGCTGGGGACCTCGGCAACAATGAAGCCATCTTCGCCTGGATAGAGTAGAACTCGCCGTGTCATGAATCAGACTGTAACCGGATTTATCTCCCAGGGCCAATTTTTTCACTATTAACATCGGTGGATTTAATCGAGCTTGGATGAACTGCTGGACGGACCTGTACTATAGTGTGGACTCCAATGCAACCACGGAGCAGTTCGCGATGAAGAGCTATCGTAAGGAACTGTGGTTCAATGTGCCGGGCCGGCGTGCGTTTATCAACATCACTCCACAGGTGAACGAGTGTCTGCGAGAGAGTGGCGTCGTAGAGGGTTTGGCGCTCGTGAACGCGATGCACATAACCGCGTCTGTTTTCATCAACGACGACGAGAGTGGACTGCATCACGATTACGAAACCTGGCTGGAACAACTCGCGCCGCATGAACCTACGAGCAGCTATCATCACAATCGGACCGGAGAAGATAATGCTGACGCGCACATCAAGCGACAGGTAATGGGCCGGGAGGTTGTCGTTGCGATTACACGAGGTCAGTTGGATTTTGGACCCTGGGAGCAGATTTTTTATGGCGAGTTTGACGGCGGGCGAAAGAAGCGTGTGCTGGTGAAAATCATAGGTGAGTGATCGTACCGACCGCGCTTACAATCCAGGAGAACGGTTCAATGAGATTTCGAAAGCTAACCAATCTCTTTATCGCGATATTGTTTGTCGTTGCCAACCTCTTTAGTTATTACCGAATGCCAGAAGGTTCGACTCTAGACGACGGATTCGTGTATTTCGGTTGGCCGTTCAGCATCTACGCATACGGCGGTTACTGGGGCCACGCGGTTTTTATTTGGACTGGGCTGATTGGCAATATCTTTGTCGCCTTGGTGGCGAGCAGGGTTCTTGCGTGGACTGTTACAAAGCTTCGCAGGAAGACATCTTTGAATAAAACACTACTTTGCATTTTGATGTTTGCGTGCTGCTTACAACACTCGCGCGCTCAATCTAGCGGCAACACTAAACCCGAGCAGACTCGAGT
>JBKPPH010000044.1:0-10322 GCA_046733535.1 Acidobacteriota bacterium | reverse complement strand
TTATTTCGAGTGGCGCTACGACGGTGACTATTGCGTTGTTGGTTTAGGGAATAACAATGACGAGGGACTAACGACAGATTATTTCGATCTGGACTTCGCGTTCAGCTACGGAAGTGCGACGACCTTCTCAATCAGGGAGCGGGGAGTTTACAAGGCAGAAGGCACGATCGTCGCCGGCGACATTTGCAGGATAGAGATCGCGAGTAATGGCGACATCCTCTACAAAAAGAACGGCCAGACAGTCTATACGACCAGCAACCCTGCCAAGGCCTATCCGTATTACTTGGTTTTCAAGACTCAGGAGACCGCAGGCAACAGCATCAGCGCAGCGAAAGTGCAGATAGGCACTTCATCATCCGCGCTAACACCGCTTTCGGAATGGGTGGACGGACTCGTGTTGATGTGGGTGAATGCGCTTTACTAACTTTTAAGGCGAAGGCGCATGACGGTGTTATCAAGAAAGTTATCGCCCCGTCCACCGGTGTTTTCAACCAACCGGATTAGGAATCGCCAGATCCTATGTAGGAATCAGCGGAAACCATCTCGGGTTTCAGAAACTACTTCCAGGAACCACCAATTCCTATGTGAAGTTTCGTAGTTATCATGTAGGAATTGCGAAAACCCACATGGGAATTGCGAAAACCCACATGGGAAATGCGAAAACCCACATGGGAAATGCCAAATCCCACATGGGATTTCACAGGACCGAGACAGGATTTCACAGGACCCACATAGGATCCGGCCGTTCCTAACTGTCCTTTCTGAATTCCTAACTGGGATTTGCAAAGATTCACACACGTGAGCCACAGATTTTCGCGGCTGGACTGCAAGCTCATCAGCCCGCAGGTGAACAGAATTGGAGACACACAACCTTCTTACTGAGATGTTTCTTTTCCCCGCAGCCTCGTCTACTCGGCTACTCGATTTATTATTGAACAACATCTGGCTCGCGATTGCCGTTTGGGCAGCGTTGTCTTGTCTCGACTACATCTTTACGATGACCGCAGCGCGCTTCTACCGCGACGGTGCACAACAGCACTTTGCGTTTACCGAAGGCATCGAACTCAATCCCATTTTCCGTGACGACGTTGCTAAAATTCGCAAACTCAGCTTCCGTTTCTTTTTTCTCTTATGTTGCGTCGCCGGAGTGTTGATAGTTATTTACGCATTAGACGTTCCGGAACTCTTTGCAGTTATTTGGGGTATGTTAGTCGGTATTCAGTTGGCAACTCATTGCCGCCACATTCGTAATCTCGTTGTGTTCTCTCAAGCGCGACGGTCCATCGGCTTGAGCGGTAAGATCCAGTATGAACACTGGCTCAGCTTGCGTTTGTCTTCAATCGATTTCCTTTGTTTTAGTGTGCTGTTCCTGATCTTGTTCTTCTTTTGGGGACACCCGTTCGTATTTGGCGCAACAATAGGCTGCCTGGCGGTCGCGTTGCGGCATTTTATGGACTCTGTCAAAAGCCGGAAATCACCCGCAACGGAAGAAAACATGACTCTCGATTGAGTTGTGGAAAGGAGACGGAATGCGAAGTCGGATTAGTTTAGCCCTTGCGATCTTCCTGATCGCGTCGGGAGTAACACAGGCGCAACGATACACGACGTCCGGTTGGGCCGATCCCCATCAATCTGCAAACCAGCCGGCAGTCAGCATTATATTTGCGGTTCTTGTGATAAGAATCGAAACCAAGAGCGCCAGCGTCGATCAAGAGTTAACTCTCCGAACAGTCAGTGATGTCGTAGTGGATGGAACAGTCGTTATTCCCAGCGGCTCAAGAGTAGTTGGACATATAGTTGAGCTGGCAACAAAAGGCAAAGGAAGCGAGCAATCGATACTCGCAATCGTGATTGACAAAGCGATGTTGGAAAGCGGGAGAGACATCACTCTGCAGGGAATTATCGCTGCTGTCGCGGCGCCCCAGGAGAACTCTCTTTCATCCGATCCGACCTTCGGAATGATGCACTCCAATGAACCCAAAATGGTTGGGCCAACCGCCGCTCCGCGCCCGGGAGAGCTGTCACCTTCAGGCAAAGTCGAGTCGACGGCACCCCTCGGCGCTGCACGTATCAACGGCGAGATGCGTAAGGGTTTGTTACTAAATGCGGAGTCGCAGGGCGCAATTGGTTTTTCGGGACTCTCGTTGTCATGGCGCCTGACAGCACCTCCAGCAGTCACCGTGTTCAGCAGCAATAAAAAAGAGATTAAATTGGACGCCGGCACCCAAGTTCTACTGCGAATCGCTCGCCCGGAGCTTCGAAAGTAACGGGATGGACCAACTCCGATAAGTTGACTTATTTCACCTGAGGTAATCCGACATGCGTTGGAGCTGAAGGGTCTGAGTCTCGGTTAGCGGGTACTCATGTTCGCGGAGTCTAATGCTGAGTTTCTTGCCTGAGGTAACCTTAAGAAACACCGCAGCGGGTATCTTCAGATACAAAAACTCACTATACATGTTATCCGCTATTTTCGAGGTCGAGAACTGACCTTCCGTTTGATAGACCACCTTGTTATCGACAACGAAACCGATCTTCGTGATATCCGGAAACTTCGGTTTATCAGAGAACGCGGCAAAATCCAGCGATACTTCGTTCGGCGGCGTTGGCCTCGTCTTGTTGACGTCTCCCAAAACTGCGAAATGCGGAACAACAGTCACACCCTTTTCCGGTATTCCTTCGAGCTGGATACCACTGCTCGAGATATCAGTTAGCTTTTGACTTGGGATATAACGAACCATTGGTTGACTCGGATCCAATGGCGGAGCGACACCGGGATCACGAAACGCTCGCGCTTCATTGTCAAAGCCATGGACGTCGAACATCTCAGACCAGTGAAATATCACCAGACGAGTTGTAACGCGCATAAACCCAACCCAGATCTCGCTGATGTTTTTAATGGATGGATAATGCTGCCTGACAATTTCTGCGGTTTCCTGAGCCCGCTTTGCACGTTCTGCCGAAGTCTTTTCGTTTAGAGGTGAGTTGACGTATGCAACCGAAATACTCGTCCGATTTTGGAAGGTGTTGACGCGTAAATTCACATCCTGCTCACCAAACTTCTTGATGAGTTCAGCGCGAACCACTGTCAGCTCGCCCAGTGTCTTTCCAACATCTTTGGCAGTGCTACAGCCGCCGACAAGCAGGGAACTCGTCAGTAGAAACAGCCACAAAAAAGCGCAAAAGGATTTCCATGATTTTTGTAGCTCCTGGGCTGCTGTGTGGCGAATCATTCTGGAATGGAAACGGATGTGATTTCTCGGTCCGAGTTTGAGTTTTCGAGGAGCGGTTGCTTTCTCAACTCCTCCCATCTCTTATAACACGCGGCCGGGAAAGCGAGGCCCACAATTTGATTACCTTCCTGATATATCAGCCGCTCTCGAACAAAATCTTCCAGAATCTCAGCTACCGTACTCGTCTTCATCTCATCCTGAAGTTCGAGGGTAAGTTGCGGCAACGTCACGATCCGCTGTGAAAGTGCATCCTGTACTCGTGCATGGTCCAGGCTCCATGTCCATACTTTGGGTTTCTCGTCGTAACGAGAATCGGAGTACTCGATGCCCGACTCCGTGACTTCATACGACAACCGCGGTTCTCGTGCCTCGTGTAGTTGAATCCAGTGCGAAACCTGATAGACCAGCACGTTGTATAACTCTGCACAATCGGGATTGTATTCGTACGGAGTTTCAAATATGTAGCAGTAGTTGTTGAGATCGAAACCGATGCGGCTACGATATTCCGGAGCGAGGATCATGTCGTAGGCGCGCTCACTGACGATCGGTTTTGTTATTCCAAAACGCTCCGGATCCGTCTGCAATGGAGCAAACCTCGTGGTCTGTACGGGAATGTAAGAATAAGGAGCGATGAGATGATAGAGATACGGTATCTGGTTGATTAGTTCGCGATACTCGCCCGGCGCGTCAGTCGGAAACCCGAAGAGAATATTGTAATTAACGCTGATGTTGTGCTCCATCAACGTCTTGATCGTGTAGACGTTCTGAATTCCCGAGACGCCCTTAGCCATTTTCTTCAAGACGGAGGTTGAAAACGACTCGATCCCAGGTTGCACCGCAACAACGCCTGCGAGACTCATTATCTCGATGTCTTTACATTTTACGTTGGCCTTCATTTCCCAGTGAAGAAAATATTTCGAGGAGTCCTGGGCCAATTCTGGGAGCAGTGTTTTGTAGTATTGCCTTGGTAAAATGTAGTCTGCGAAGCGGAACACGTGAGGCCCATGACGGTCTTTGAGAGTCGACAGGATTAGCTTCACGCGCTCCGGTGATTTGGAGCGGTACTTCATCGTTTCGTCATCAATTCCGCAAAACGTGCAATGAGATATTTGTCCCCACCAGCATCCTCGCGAGCTTTCGACGGGCAGCGTTTGCACCTCGATTTCGACTTGATGGTTCGACTTTAGTTCAGCGACGTTGCTGAAAAAATCGTCATACTCCGGAATAGGACTCTCGTCCAAATCAATCGGCTTGGAAACGGAAGGAGTCTGATGAACACGATCTTCTGAGTCTCGGAAGAGAATGTTTGGTATATAACTCAGGTTGTCCCGCTCGACCGAGGCCTGGGCCAGCGGCACAATCTTCTCCTCCGATTCACCAAATACGACTACGTCGACGAAAGGAAAAGAGCTGATAATCTGCGGACCCACCGGCCTCTCGAGCGCATACCCGCCGAACACGATTAACTTCTCAGGATATTTCTCTTTGATCAGTTTAGCTAAAGCGAGAGACGCGAACGTTTGGTCGTACATGCAAGTGAAGCCAATCATTGTGGCCTCGCTCTCATCGACGACTCTCATGCAGTCTGCGAGAAATCTCGGCACTACCTCATTACGTATTTTCAACGCATACTCAATGAAAGGCTCCGGTTCGATGCGAGCACTTCCCTGTAGGTCCAGCATGCGATAGTTGTTATGGACCATCCCTACCAGCGCTTCAAGTTGCTCAGGGACGACGTCTTCTTGCAGCGCCTTAGTGAACAGGAAATCATTGAATCCCCAGCGCGCTCCGATCGCGTCGTACGATTCCGCTTTAAGGTACTCGAGAAAGAAAATGTTCTGGTGCCTGATCGTGCACGGAATTTCATTCTCCAATAGTTTTGCTTTGAGGATTGCCAGGCCAAGTGAGGGCTCCGTAAGCGAAGCCCAGGGCATGCTGATCAGCAAAACTTTTGGAGTTCCAGCCGAATTGGTGGTCCGGTAAACAGACGACTGCTCGTGCGGCGGTGGCGTTACCGGCGGGAGTACAGGTAGAACGATTGAGCGTGATGAGGCCATGACCTCTCTTGCAGGGAAGATATAGGCCCGCGTTTGTGATACGGCTTGTTAACCCGACATCGAGGCCGGAGTTACAGCTTGATATCTTTATAAGGTGAGTTGTCCCTGATCAAAGCACCGGCTGCTACTCTCCGTATAACGAGTACGATTACGACCGCGATCACTACGACGATTATCAGAATGACGATGGGCGACCTGCGCTGCGGAACCTGCAAGCCAAATTTTGCCTGGTACAGGCTTGGCAAAAATTGGTTCAGTGGCGTGGTCGAGACCTCCTTCGCCATGAGGGGCGTAATCGGGACACAAAGCAGGTCCGCCACCTCTTCAGGTCTCGCTTGAAAGTCGTCTAAATACCTTCCGTCGCAGAGGACCTTGTCGAGAAAGAGATGCTGTCCTACGAGGGGCGGGATTTTAACAACAGACGTTTCGGGATTTTCCATAGCTGGGCTTTGCTCCTTCCTTGCGAAAGCCGTTGCGGTGAAGAGAACCATCGGTCAAGGATAGAAAGTCGAGGGCTTTCTAGACTAGGCCAATCAAAGCGCGCCAATTTATGGCCGCTATTTATCACTATAGCTGGAGTAAGTCAACCAGAATCGACGAGAAGACGGACATTTAATTGGACCCAGTCAGTACAGGGAGCGGTAGCGAGCTGGTCAGTGATCAGCATGCGATAGGTCTTAATCATGTGACTCCCATCGTTGACCAGGTCGATACCGCTCCCTGTACTGACTGTGTCCAAGCCCGACGTCCGACTGTTCAGGCAAAGCTAAATTGGACAGTTGGAGTATCTAGTTTGGCTTGCGTTCTAACCTGAGCCCAGGTCCTATTCCACTGCCTTCCCCTACAGGTAGTAAGGTTTCCATGGACTTCGCCATCTCATCAACGCTTTTCTGATCCTCGCCGGCGAAGGAAAATGCAACGGCATATCCTTTGGTAACGTAGACGAAAACGGCCTGTCTCGTCTGGACACCCTTGATCTCGGCACGATAGTCGTCACGGAAAAACTGGAAACCGGCGACACGGAATTCAACAGGCTCCTTTAGCAGTGGCTGTGCGCCCTCCTGCAACTTAATTGGCCGGACCTCCAGCAGATAGTCTTTCGCGGTATAGTTTCTCGGCACAGGAGCTATATTTTCGGCAATTATGAGAATAGTAGGATTTAAGGTGATGCCAGGTGTTCCTCTTGGATGACGAGAAACGGTAAAGAGAAGGTAGGCTTCCACCTGCGGTACGCCAGACTTCACGGCCTCTTCCCTGGCGCGCTTTCTTATGCTGTCGTTAATTGCCTCATCGTGAACGGCCCAATCTTTGGGGTACCTGTAAGCAAAACTGAAAAATGAGCTGAAGTACACACCATCTTTGACTTTTCCATCATCAGGCTGTGTGGTTTGCGCGTACGCGGAAAAACAAAGCAGCAAAAGGATCGTACATACGAGAGGAGTTTGTTTCATGCGCAGATGCTAGTGCATTTGCCTCGCTATGCCAATGAAATATCTTCATCAGCGATGACATCAAAGTCAGGTGATGGCGGACGGACTTAGCCGTCGACATCGAAGCTCAGCAAACATTAAAAAGGACGGCCGTGCTTGCGCCTGATGGTTCGCAGCCTGCGAACAAACTGGCCGCGGCGTTCTTGAGCCGGCCGTTCAACTTCAACACGTGGCAGGCCTGGTTGGATGAAGGGAATTGAGTTTCGTGCGAGAGCTGTACGGATCCAAAAACTTCAAAGCTATTGAGACTGACGTTTAGGCTTGAGCATTGACTCGCGGATTCCATTGCGACATGTCAACACCCTTGACCAGCAACCAGATCATCAACAGTAGCACACCCGGGAACAGCAGCATTAGCAGCAGCGGCGATGCATAAGGCGGCGCTAGAATCAACTGGAAATTTCGCGCAAGAAAACCTACGCCACCAATTCCCATCAGCACCCCGAGAAACTTCGGCAGGTAACCGGAACGGAACATCAAGTATGCGCGCACGATCCAGGCAATGCCGTAGTAACCACTGAATATCATCGCGGCAAATTGATAAAACCTTAGCGACAGTAGAACCAACTCATCGATCTGATCTGTAGAAAAGGCTTTCCCGAGACCAACGGTCATGAACAAAGTCGGCGCAAGATAGAACAGCTCTGCGAATGCAAAGAGTGCTGTGCCCATCAGACCGAAGAACGCGGCAAGTAACGACAATTCTCGGCTTACGGGTTTCAACAGTGCGTAAAAGAGCAGCGCAAGAGTGATGTCGGCAAACGACTCAATCAAGAAGGTTGCGAACCCCAGCCGGTAAGTAAATTCAAAACTCTTGATGTTTGCGACGGTTGCAGCAGCATCGCCGGCCACGATGAGTTTTGACGGAGCGTAAGCTTCGCCGAATCCGCCAGCGATTATGGAAATCAGTAACAACACTCCTGCAACTTTGGCGTATCGCTGAATATTCATTGAATCCTCCAGGGCAGAGTTCCTTGCTGAGCCGTTATGTTCGCCGCTCAGGTCGCAAATGACTTCGGCTGACCACTGAATCCCTTTCCGATCAACCATACAGCGAGAGCGAGGTAGATGATTCCGAGCGGCAAACCCATCAACATGGGCGCAGGATTCGGATACGGAATGAACTGTGGCAAGGTGATACCGATAATCTGAAGCAACGATCCCACCGGCAATAAGATCGCCAGTGCTCGCGGCACGACAGCGGTACGCCAAAGCATTACGCCAAGCATAAACATCCAACTCACCATGATCAGCAGATGCGTGTAGTGAACCCACTTCCAAATCATTCGCAGTGCGATACCGGTGACATGGAAGAGACTCGCATCGCCTGCATTTGCTTTTGCATATTCCTGGCTGAATGTGAACAGCGACATCCATGCCGCGTTCTCCACACATTGCAACGCGAAGTTTGCGACTGCCAACGCAAGCAACCACGTTACTAACGGAAAGCTGTAGTCGCGGAATATCGACCAACCGGCAACGGCGATTGCAATCGGGAGCGCGCCGCCAACGAAGAGAAGCATGACGGCCAGTCTTACCTCCGAGCCGTTCACTATCGCGCTCGCGTCAAACGCAGCACCGAGTGGACGCAGGATGATGTACGGAGTAGTTAGACCAACGATGAGATGCAGCAGCAACAGAATACCGATGACTCGCCCGGTATTATTGGGGGATCGCATGCGTAACCTCCTGGGAACCAACGCGGACTAAATGCATGAATATGTATACGGGGTAATCTTCCGTTGAGTTCCGGCGAGCTAAGCAACGGGTCCATCCGTTATGCTCGTTCCCTTTTCAGGGTAATAAGATACTTGACTGACCGGCGAATCCGTGAAATCAACACGCACGTCGAACCCGGATCAATGGTCTATAGCAACGCGCTCAAGTGCTACAACGTTTCGAGAAGCTAGCGAAGCGGTTGATCTCCGTTCCAAAGAGTGAGATCGAAAAACGTGAAGCTGAATATCAGCGACAAAAAAAGCCGGAAAGAAACGGAAAGTCGCTAAGTTATAATCAACCGCATTTGAAGTGTGGAATTGCGGTCAAAACCATCATGAACACAAGACGCGCTATCGCTATAATTCTTGTGTTTACGATTGCGACCGCTGTGTGTTTCGTTACTTCATACGTGGTAGCAAAAATCTTACTTATTTTGAATAATGATTTCGGCGCTGGAGACATGTCCGCCTTTCTTTATTGGACCGCCTGTTTTGCTGTGGCTCTCCTCTTTCCGGCCGTGTTGTTTGCGTTCTTAACCTCCAACACGCGGACAATTCATCGTCTGTCATTTAGTGTTCTCTTTGGTGGCTTGGCTGGGTTCGGTTGGACGCTTCTGAATCGGTGGTTTCTTGGCCCTTGGTTTGGTGCATGGAGCTTCAACGTTTTTTATTGTTGGGTGCTCGGTGGAGTCTTCGGTATTCTTACTGTTGCATTTCTCGCTCGGCCACAGCAGTACCGTTTGTTCTGAATGCGGTCCGATAACCTTCCCGGTCAGTCAATATCCCCCGGCTTAGGGCTCGGAGGAATATTCAACCTGAGCGGACCAACACTCATCGTGCCGAACGCGCGGAGAAATTGTAATTTGGCTTTGGGGGCTTGCCTCAAAAGTCGGAGCCGGCTTTGGACACAGTCAGTACAGGGAGCGGTAGCGACCTGGTCGTGATCAGCATGCGATTTTTCTTTAAGGGTTTTGACTCCAACATGGACCAGGTCGCTCCCTGTACTGACTGTCTCCAAGAATGATTTCGGAGTTTTGAGGGCAAAGCCTTTTGGGGTGTTCCTTATATATAGAGACCGACAAAGCCCACAATTCACCTTTTTACCTTGGCGGCGTTAAGTAGATCCTAAAAATCCTCGAAGCTAGATCCACCAAATTCCGAGCGCGATGATTTGTGCCGAGGTGATGGCCAGCCAAAGCGTAAGCGTTCGCCACACGCGACGCTTTGCACTGAGATAATCCTCGTCTCCCAACGGGAACGTGCCGAATCGATAAAACCAAAGGATGGCGGTCAGCACCGGTACGACGGGCCAGAACAGAGTCAAGTAAAAGAGTTTCGGTGACCCAGAGCTATATAGATCAAGAAAATACAAACCTATCCCTAGCGGTACGGTCAACACCGCGAACGTATCGAATGCTGCTATGTTATTTGCCACATCACAGGCGACGGTATTGAACACCACCGTTGCGGCGCTGCTGAACGCATAATCTTCCGGAATCTCTTCATAGCAGTCACGACAGCGCCTTGTCCCTACCTTCACCAGTTTTAGGCAGTTCGGACACTCGATGAAAGGCGTGTAACGCGCGCCGAGATTCACTGCAACTATATGGACGGTTGAGTCTTCAGTTGAACTTAATTTCGTGTTGCAGAACTTGCATTCCGGCGTGCCGTGTTTGGAGAGAGCGTGGCAATGGGGGCACTCAATATACGGCTCCAGGTTGATACCTTTGAAAAGAGGTTGAATCATGCCGGCTATACTGAGTTTACTCCGACAGAGTCTTTCCCCGAATCCGTCAGAAGGGATTCTGGATCTACAGTCCGCTGTCA
>JBKPPH010000043.1:0-14491 GCA_046733535.1 Acidobacteriota bacterium | reverse complement strand
GCCCTTCGGCGTTTGGTCAGGGCGATTTCTCGTTTTTCAGTGGTCTTGGAACCGAGCACTGGGGTTATTCTTTCGATACCCAGACGTACCAACAACCTCGAGGCAATTGATTTTGACGACCACCTGCGTCTCAACAAAACGTTGGAGAATATTGAAAGTGGCGCGCCCTCTCGCCTGACCTCTGTGGTTAGCGGTCGCGTCGAAGGAATAACCCCACTGCTCGGTTCCAAGATCAGTGAAAAACGAGAAACTGCCCTGACCAAAAGCTGACGGGCCGGGCTCCGTCACAACAGCGGCTGACGAGTGAGTTGAGGCAACGATTGCACAAAGGATAACGAAAACCAACGCTGGGAACGTATGTTTTCTTTTCATGGTGTTGCTCCTGGTTGAAGGGTTGAGGAATTGGTAGCGCATACGGGACTCGAACCCGTGATCTCTGCCTTGAGAGGGCAGCGTGTTAGCCGACTACACCAATGCGCCACGGTGGACTCGGATTATAGGTGCCCCGGCGCAGCATTCGCAAGCTCCGCCACCATTGAACACAGATGAAATGTCCGGCGGGGTGCGCGCTAATTTGCGATTGATTTTGCTATACTGCACCCCGCTTGAACGCTAGCCTATCCCATCGGACGCGAGAACTTCACTCATGAACATCGTCGTGTTGCGGGAAACACAAGACGGTGAAGCACGCGTCGCACTCATGCCCGAGTCTATTAAGAAACTCATCGGCCTGGGCGCTACTGTGCTCATCGAAAGCGGCGCGGGTCTCAACGCCGCCCGCACTGACGACGACTTCCGTGAAGCCGGCGCTGAAGTAAGCTCTGATCGAGAAGCACTGCTGGCAGATGCCGACGTGTTCGCCGTCGTAAATCGCCCTGGTCCAAACGACTTTGCGCGACTCAAACACGGCGCGGTCGTCATCGGTTTTCTACGCCCGCTCGACGAACCCGCCGCACTGATACCCGCAGTCGATCGCGGTGTCACTGCTTTCTCCGCCGAGCTGATTCCGCGAATCACTCGTGCACAGGCGATGGACGCACTCTCGTCGATGGCCACCGTCGCCGGTTACAAAGCCGTGCTGATAGGCGCCGCTCACATCCCGCGAATGTTTCCGTTACTGATGACTGCCGCCGGCACCGTGCCGCCGGCGCGAGTGCTCGTGCTCGGCGCAGGCGTTGCCGGCTTGCAGGCGATCGCGACAGCACGACGACTGGGCGCGGTCGTGGAAGGTTACGACGTGCGCGCGGCAGCAGGCGAGCAGGTGAAATCGCTCGGCGCGACTTTTCTCGAAGTCGATCTCGGTGGAATCAAAACTGAAGACGCTGGTGGCTATGCAGTCGAGCTGTCCGAAGAAGCGATGAATCGCGGGCGTGCGTTGATTGCCCAACACGCAAAACAGGCGGACGTCGTCATCACCACGGCCCAGGTTCCGGGCCGGCGCGCTCCGCTGCTGATCACGAAAGAAGCCGTTGAAGGGATGAAGCGCGGTTCGATAATCATCGATCTCGCGGGTGCGACCGGCGGCAATTGCGCGCTCAGCCAGGCCGACACAACAGTCGAACGCGACGGCGTCACGATCGTGGCGCCCACCAATCTGCCGGCGACGGTGCCAGTGCATGCCAGCCAGCTTTACTCACGCAACATAACGTCATTCCTGTCGCTGCTGATCAAAGACGGCCACTTGCAGATCGACATGAACGACGACGTGGTTGGACCATCATGCGTCACGCACAACGGCGAAGTCGTGAACCAGCGCGTCGCAGCCGCGTTGCAAGCTCAACCAGGGTAGGAGCAGATCGAATGTCAGCAGAAACCTTGATCTCCGCGCTTTACGTTTTTGCGCTCGCAGCATTTCTTGGCTACCAGGTGATCTCGCGAGTGCCGCCACTGCTGCACACACCATTGATGTCGGCTACGAACGCGATCTCAGGCATCTCGCTCGTCGGTTCGATCGTCACCGCAGGCGCGCATTACAACACTGTCAGCACGATCCTCGGCTTCATCGCCGTCGTCTGTTCAACCACCAACGTTGTCGGTGGTTTCGTCATCACCGATCGCATGTTGAAGATGTTCAAGAGAAAAGAAATTGCAAAAAGAGAATAAAGCCGCAGATTTACGCGGATGAACCCGGATCAGATGCGCGTTCATCCGCGTAAATCTGCGGCTTATGCAAACCTACTTTATAGAATTCAGTTACCTGCTCGCGTCCATCCTCTTCATCCTCGGATTGAAGGGGATGAGCCATCCTGAAACCGCGAAACGCGGTATGCATCTCGCAGAATTCGGCATGTTGATGGCCATCATCGGCACGCTGATGCACCACGAGATTGTCACCTACACGTGGATTCTCGCCGGCCTTGCCGTCGGCTCTGTTGTCGGACTCGCGATGGGCGTGTGGGTACCCATGACGGCGATGCCGCAACGGACCGCGCTCTCACACGCGTTTGGCGCTTTCGCGGCCGCGCTCGTCGGCATCTCTGAGTTTTACAAGAGCGGCGGCCATCTCGAGACCATCACGATGAGTGCGCTCGGTTTCGAAGTGATGCTTGGCGCGCTGACGACGACCGGAAGCCTGCTCGCGTTTGCAAAGCTGCAAGGACTCGTACGCGGCACGCCGATGACTTACAAGGGCCAGAATATTTTCAACATGGCCCTGCTCGCGGTGACGATCGGTATCTTTATTTACCTCGTCGTTGTGCCCGGCTCGATGCCGCTGTTTTTCACGATGGTGGGTCTGGCGTTCGTCTTCGGACTGCTGCTGGTGATGCCGATCGGATCGGCAGACATGCCGGTCGTCATGTCTTTGCTGAATTCTTATGCCGGTCTCGCTTCGGCTGCGACCGGGTTCGTGCTCTCGAACAAAGTCCTGATCATCGCCGGTACGCTTGACGGTTTCTCCGGTTTCATACTCTCGATCCTGATGTGCCGCGCGATGAATCGTTCGATGACTAATGTGTTGTTTGGCGCGTTCGGCAGCGCGGCGACAGCGACGGCCGGCGGCGAACAACACGGATCGATGCGTGAAGTCGGTCTCGACGACATCGCCACCCAACTCGCCTACGCAAACAAAGTCATCTTCGTGCCGGGTTACGGACTCGCGACCGCGCAGGCGCAACATGCGGTGCGCGAACTCGCCGACGTACTCGAGAAGCGCGGCGTCACAGTCAAATACGGCATCCATCCCGTGGCCGGTCGAATGCCCGGACACATGAACGTGTTGCTCGCCGAAGCAAACGTCCCCTATTCAGCACTGTACGAACTCGAGCAGATCAATCCGGAATTTCCGACAACTGACGTAGCGGTCGTGATCGGAGCAAACGACGTGGTCAATCCCGACGCGCGCGACAATCCCGGAAGCCCGATCGCAGGCATGCCCATTCTGGAGGTCGATCGCTCGAAGTCAGTTGTCGTCTTGAAGCGTGGCCAAGGCAAGGGCTTTTCGGGCCTCGAGAACCCTTTGTTTTTTAAGCCCGTAACAGGCATGCTCTATGGCGACGCGAAAGACACGTTGACCAGACTGGTTCAAGCAGTGCAACAAGCGTAGGCAAGATTGCTAATTGCCAATTTCCGATTTCGATCGCAATTCTGAATTGCCGGAGGTCTTCAAATTGGCAATTGGCAATTGCAAATCGGCAATTCATTCACTGGAGCATTCATGCGAAGATTTTTAACCGCACTCGTGTTGGCGAGTCTGCTCGTCACCACATCGCCCGCAACTTACGCACAACGCGCAGGGGCGAAGTACAAAAAGACCGCTGTATCCGTAACCGCACAACGTGGCGTCGATACGATTTCCGCCAACCAGATTCGAGACTATCTGACGTTCATCGCTTCCGACGAAATGGAAGGACGCGACACGCCATCGCGTGGTCTTGACGTGACTGCAAAATTTCTCGCGGTGAACCTGTCGCGCTGGGGACTGAAACCGGCCGGCGATGACGGCACTTTCTTTCAACACATCGAACTGCGACGCAATCGCGCCGATAGTGGGCAAACAAAAGTCGAATACGGAGGCCGAACATTAACAACCGGAACCGACTATCTGCCGGCAGGCGGCTCAGGCACAGTTAACGCGCAGCTTGTTTTCGCAGGCACCGGCTGGTTCATCAAGTCGAAAGAGATCGACGCTTACAAAGGCGTCGATCCCGCCGGAAAGATCGCGGTGATCTTCGGCAGTCCGAACATGATGCCGCGCGGCGTTTCGCGCGCAGACTTCGGCAAGCAAGGCGTCGATTTCATGAACCCGCCGGACTACGCTCGCAGCAAAGGCGTCGTCGGTCTGATTTATGTTCCTGACTTTCAATATCTCGCAAACTGGCAGCGCAATCGTGCGCGACTGATGGAACGCGGCTCGACCGTCGTCGCGAAGTTTGTGACTGATCAAACTGCTTCATCTATTCCGTCGATCGTGATCTCGCCTGAGATGGCCAATGCGATCTTTGCGGGCGAGCGGCAGCGAGCTGCGGACATCTTCAACGCCTCCTACGAAACGCTCCCCTCGGCGTTTGTCATGAACGAGCAGAAAGCGATCAGCATGAGCATCGCGAGCAACACGGAGTCAATCCCGACGCAGAACGTGGTCGCGGTTTGGGAAGGCAGCGATCCGGTGTTGAAAGCGGAGTACGTCGCGCTCGGCGCACATTACGATCACGTCGGCAGCGGTTGTCCTCCGATAGGCGAGGACAGGATCTGCAATGGAGCTGACGACGACGGTTCAGGGACGACAGCGCTCCTTGCTATGGCTGAGGCACTGGCCAAAGCGCCGGCACGACCGAAACGTTCAGTCTTGTTCGTTTGGCATTGCGGCGAGGAAAAGGGATTGTGGGGTTCGAGATATTTCACCCAATTTCCCACCGTGCCGCTCAACCAGATCGTCGCGCAAATCAACATCGACATGATCGGACGAAGCAAGAAAGAGGGCGACACGAATGCGCGCAATAAGGATCTGACTGGACCTGACGCGATTTATCTGATCGGTTCGACGATGATGAGCACCGAACTCGGCGAACTGGTAAACGCCGTCAACAAGTCGTTCTTGGATATTACTTTTGACACTCGTTACGACGATCCAAACGATCCGAATCGATTCTTCTTCCGCAGCGATCATTACAACTACGCGCGCAAAGGAATCCCCATCATCTTCTTCTTTGACGGAGTTCACGAAGACTACCATCGTCCGGGCGATACAGCAGATAAGATCGATTACCAGAAGATGGAGAAGGTCACGCGGACGATCTACATGACGTTGTGGGAGATTGCGAGCCGCCCGTCGAGGTTGAAAGTCGATAAGCCGCTGCCGACTCAGATTTCAATCCTTGGAAATTAGCCACGGATTTGTACGGATTGTGAAAGCGGGATTAACGCGGATCAGATCTCTCGGATAGTAATTTCCGGTATGCTTCGGCGCGTGACAGACCAAGCTCACGCGCCGCTTTTTTGAGTGCCGCGCGGTGATCCAGGCCGTCGTGCTCGAATTGATTGACTAATGCGGCGACACTTTGATCCGATGTGACTGTCTCGCCGATCACAGTGCGATCGATCAGGACCACAATCTCTCCGCGCACATCCGTCTTGTCCGTGTAATCCGTGGTTAACTGGCTCAGCCTTCCACGCCTGATCTCTTCATGCACTTTGGTCAGTTCTCTCGCAACCACCGCTTCACGCTCGCCCAGAATCTCCAAAGCGTCTGTTAACGTTGCCGCCAAACGGTGCGGCGCTTCGTAAAAGATCAACGTGCCTGGCACCGATCGCAGCTCGTTGAGACGAGCGCGGCGCGCGTTTGATTTAGCCGGCAAAAACCCTGCGAAGAAGAATTCATCCGTCGGCAAACCTGCTGCAATCAATGCCGAGATCAGCGCACTTGGACCAGGCACCGGAACCACTGCTATCTCATTTTCAATCGCCGCACGAACAAGCCGGAAACCGGGATCGCTGATCGACGGCGTGCCGGCGTCCGAGACAACCGCGACGTCGCTTCCCTGCCGCAACAGATCGATGAGCTCGGCTGCGCGTTGTTGTTCGTTGTGTTCGTGATAGCTGATGGTTTTCGTAGTGATGCCGTAGTGCTGGAGCAGCTTGCGCGTGTGCCGCGTGTCTTCGCACGCGATTAGCTCGACGTCTCTTAGAACCTGGAGAGCGCGGTGGGTGATGTCTGCAAGATTACCGATGGGGGTCGCGACGAGGTAAAGAGTGCCAGGCATCGGAGGTATTTTAGACAGGATTGCAGGATTAACAAGACAAAGGCCCCGGTTAGAACCGAGGCCTTCGGAAGGGATAAACCAGCAGGGTTACGAGCGGACTTCAGGTGCGGGTCTTACTGAGGGAATGGAATTCGTCTCCACCAATCGTTGTTTCGGTTATTGTTGCGATCGTTTCGACGCCAATCGTCATTGCGGCGCCAGTCGTCATCGCGGCCATAACCGCCACCGTTGTATCTATAACCATAGGCACTGCTGATGTAGCGCAGCTCCTGCTGGATCTGCGACCACTCGGACGCAAGCCTGCTATCGAACCGGCGCGAACCGGCGACACGGTCTAACTGTTGACCTTCTTCCAGCACGCGTCGAGCTTCATCGGCACTGCGGTTCAAATCGCGGCCGTTGCCAACTCTCGATTTCAAATCGCCGACTGCATCACGAAACTGATGCACCTGGTCGTTAATTCGATCTTCGCGGCTTGATCCATTCGCTCGGCTATGATCAAGCGCACGGTCCACGTCACGCTCAAAATCTTTTGCTAAACGGTCCAGTCGATGAACTGAATCGCGCAATCCGCGATCGTCGTAGCGTCCATAACCGCGGTTATCGGGATAACGGTCCTGGGGATACCATTGCGCTGCCGCTACAGCGGGCAAGCTGAGAGCCAATATCGCTGCAGCAAAGATGGAAAACTTCAGTGTGTGTCGGTTCATTTCTTCTATCTCCTCAGATATCACTTCGACCCTGCGAGTTCTTTGGCAAGTGCCGTGCCTTTTCGCGAAAGCACTGAAAAGCGGGGATGTTTTCAGGGGAAATGAGGAGAGAGGCGCGAAAACGTGCAGGGACTGTCGGAAATGGTTGCGCCGCAAATGCTCAGGATTCTTTATCGAGAAGGATGCTGATGTGGTGACGCATATCCGCTTCGTGCAACGAAAAGGCTTTATTCAAAACAGACTGCCAGACGGGCGAGCCTGTCTTTGTCTTAATCAACAACAACTCTTCACGCGCTTGCCGAATTCCGAGGTGACGAATGTTCGCGCACGCCAAACCACCTCCACGCACAAATCCATCACGCGGCACGCGCGGCCATCCAGCTTCAACGTATAGCGTGCGAACTCCATTCGTGAGCGTGAGGAGAGGTCCAACCATCGTCGACGATGCCATCGGAAAACGATGATCGTCTTTCTTCGAGATCTGAATGCTCGCCCCCGCGCGATTTGCGTCGCCGGCCAAAGTCGTGAATCCCGCAACCAACCAATCGATACCAGCCTTGCGCAACAGGTCGTTGGAATTCTTCAGCGACAGATACTCGACAACATCTTTGCGGCCCGCGAGGCGCGCCCTGTGTTCGGCTTCGGACAAAGCCGCTGCCCAAGCTTCATCTAGTTCGCTCATATCAGCGTGCCGATGGTATCATGAGCGCCGATTCGTCCCCCCACAATCCCAGATGCGGAACCCTATCGACATGACCCCATCATATCGAGGCTTAAAGCGCCTGTTGGCGATAATCCCAGCCGTTGGTCTGTTTCTGTTGATCAGCGTCAACCCGCTGGCCCAATCGGGCAAACTGCCCGCGCCAACGAGTCACGTCAGCGACTTTGCCGGAGTGCTCGATGCTCAAACGAAGAGCCGGCTCGAAACGCTGCTTCAAAACCTGAAAGACAAAAGCAAGATCGAGTTGTACGTCGCGACGGTTGAGAGCACCGGTCAACAGGAGATCTCCATTTTCTCACAACAGCTCGCGCGTGATTGGAACATCGGCGCGAAGACGACTCGCGGTAAGAGCCTGTTGCTCGTTGTTTCGAAGGCGTCGAAGAGCTCGTTCACTCAGTTCAGTCGCACGGTGCAAGCGCAGTTGCCCGATGGTGTGCTGGGCGAAATGACCTATCGCATGCAGGGACCATTGGGTGAGGAGCGTTTCGCTGAGGCAATCGATACGGGTGTACACGTGTTCGCGAATGCACTCGCTGAGAAGATCGGTTTCAACGTCGCCGAGCTTGATTCAGCGCCGGTGGCAGTGAACAGTCCGGAAGTAAAAAGTGATGCGTCGGAGACCGTTCTCGTCAGCACTAAACCAGCGTCGAAGACGCGTCGCCGAACAGTAGCTGATGGTCCAAAGGCTGTGGCCCAGGCCACGCCGCCTGTAGAAACTCCGCAGAAAGATCCAACGCCAACTGAAACTCCAGCTTCGGAACCAACCCCGTCGGAATCGCCGAAGGCCGAACCCACGCCTGCTGAGTCGCCAAAAGTTGAACCCGCAAACACCCCCGGCAGGAAAGCGAGCGCTACCACCAGAATCACTCCAGTCCGGAAGAAAACCGCTGCCCAGATTGCGCAGGAAGACGCCGACGAATCGGAAGAAGTAGAGCTGACGCTAACACTGCCGTTGGACAAACGCGCGGTAAAACTCAAAGAGTGGCTCGACACTCATCCGAATTCCAAATCACGAGCACGCGCGACTGAATTACTGATCAGCACTCACGCAGGACTCGGCGATCAGAAGTTGAAAAACGGCGACATCCCCGGCGGTATCGAACAGTTGTCCAGCGCGATCGACGAGGCAGACGTCGCTATCTCCGATCAACTGTTCTCGGGAGTGATTGCGCAAATTCCGACGAATCTTTATTTGCGCGGCGAACGTGAAGCAGCGTTCAAGGCAGCGCAAAATATCGAGGCCAAGTTTGGCACGGATGCTAAACGGCTGATTGCTATCGCCGGGTTTTATCTCGGGATCGAGGGCGGCAGTGAAACAGTTCGACTCGCGGAGAGCGCCCTCAAGCTTGCGCCCGATCTTGCCGAAGCGCATCGCATCCACGCAGTTGGGCTGCACATTTCTTTGCGGCTCGACGAGGCGATCGCCGAATACAAGCGCACACTCGAGCTCGACCCGACGTCGAAAGTATCTCGTGGCAGTCTGGCCGATCTGTATCGCGCGTCAGGCAAGACTGAGGAAGCGCTCGCACTCTACAACGAACAACTCGCTGCCGATCCGAAAGACAAAGCAGCACTCGCAGGCAAAGTGATTTCGCTCCTCGAGCTCGGTCGTAATGACGAAGCAAACAGCGCTTTCGAAGCTGCGCTTGCGCTCGAGCCACGCAACCTGCCGTTGCTGGCGGGCTCGGCGTACTGGTTCGCCGCGCACGACAATAACGAGAAAGCTTTCGATCTGGCTCGCAAAGCGACGGCGATTGAGCCGCGTTACACATGGGGACAGATCGCGCTCGAACGATCGTTGCTCGCTTTAAAGCGGCCGCTCGATGCAGAGCGCTCAATGCGCTACGCGCGACAGTACGGCAAGTTTCCGACTCTTACTTACGAACTCGCGAACGTCTTGTCATCGATGGGACTCTACGAGGAAGCCGCCGAGGTCCTTCGCGAATCGTTCACATTAAAAGACGGTCAGATTCATACCTATCTCGCCGGACACTTGCCCGCGAGTGAAACAGGTTTTGTCGAACTGCTTGCACCGGAGCGGCGGGCCGCAATCTTCCAGTCAACGCCAGCCGACAACGCTGCAAACGCAAAGACGATGAAAGCGCTGCTCGCGCTAAACACCGCCATCACGCCGGCTGAAGGCGAGAAGATCAACGAGTCGGATGCAGTCGCGGCCGCGCAGGATTTCGCAGCGGGCAGCGACGACATGCGCGCGTTTCGCCAGGTCTACGCCGCGAGTCGTTTGCTGCGAAATGGAATCGGTGTGTCAACCGCGCTCGATCTCATCGCGGCGGCGAGAAAAGCTTCGGATGAAGCGCTCAAGGTTCCCGTGCTCACGATGGCTGTGCAAGCTGATGAGTTCAGAGACTTGCGCGCGCGCGCAATCGCGTCGGGCAATGTGCCCGACGTCGCGGAAGCGCCGCATGAAGTGCTCGCAAACATTCTGAAAGGACGCATCGAAGATCTGCACGGGTGGGCGCTCTTCAACCAGGAAAAATATTCGGACGCGATCAGTCATCTGAAACAGGCGTCGGAGATTTTGCCCGCCCAGACTCCCGCATGGCGCGCTGCGTTGTGGCATTTAGGCGCCGCGCTCGAGCAATCAGGACAGAAGGACCAGGCACTCGACGCTTATCTCAAAAGCTATCGCGGAGGACCAGTTGATTCGGTCCGTCGTTCCGTGATCGAGCAACTGTACCGGAGCGTCAAAGGTTCACTCGAAGGACTCGACGAACAGCTCGGAGCAGCGGCAATAAACAGCAGCACGCCGGCGACGACTACTCCGGAACCGGCTCCGGCAGAAACTCCGAAGTCCGAAGCGACGCCGACGCCTGAGCCTTCAACTCCGGCAGAAACTCCGAAGTCGGAAGCGACTCCTGTTCCTTTACCGGCTTCCGAATCCGCGACGATGTCAGACGAGGCGCTCAAAAGCGTCGGCTCACGTTTGCGTTCGAATGTCAAAATCACCGGACGTATCGTCGACTCAAACAACGTCGGACTTGCCGACGCGACGGTTGTGTTGATTAGTCCTTCAGGAACAGTGCTCGCGTCGACCACGGACAACAAAGGTAACTACTCATTCACGATCGCGCCTTCGCAGAAGACGTATCGAGTGATACCGTCGAAAGAAGGTTACACGTTCGCTCCGATCGATCGAACGCTTTCCAACTTGTTTGAAGATAAACGAGAGATCGACTTCCTCGGAAGCAAACCTTAGCCACGGATTCACACAGAAAAACACGGATCAGAAATGGTTCATTCTGATCCGTGTTTTCCGTGAAATCCGTGGGCTACTTGTTGTTGCTTCCGCCCGGAGGAGTTCCGATCGGTTTTCCTTCGGCGTCGTAGAGTTGGACTTTCCCATACTTCGCCAGGATCTCACGGGCCTTCGCCGCATCCCCTACAGCTACGACCTGCAAGTGCTCCATATCGAGATATTTTTGCGCGACGTTCTGAACGTCTTTTGCAGTTATCGCTGCGACCTTCTGCGGGTACGTGTCCCAGTAGTCCGCGGGCAGATCGTAGAGCTTCTGCGTGATGATGTTTTGCAGCAGAGTTGTCGGCTGCTCGAGCGACAACGCAAAGCTGCCGATGATTGCTCTCTTCGCGTTGTCCAGTTCCTCGGCCGGCACCGGCTCCGTACGGAGGCGATTGAGTTCGTACATAAACTCTTTCATCGCGCCTTCCGTCACTTCGGTCCTCACTTCCGAACTCGACGTCCACGTACCTCTGAATTTCGAGCCGCCGAAATTGCTGTACGCGCCGTAGGTGTACCCCTTGTCCTCACGCAGATTCAGGAAGAGCCTGCCTGATGGACCACCGCCGAGAACACGATCGGCGAGCAGTACTGCAAAGTAGTCAGGACTGGTGCGCTCGATACCGAGAGTTCCCAACGTCAGCACCGTTTGGACCGAGCCGGGGCGATTGATCAAATAGATCCGTGACTCGGCCTGCGCGGGAGCTGGGGGAATCGTGATTGCTGGTACGTCGCCTTTCTCCCAATCGCCGAATGTCTTCTCGAGCTTCGGCATGATCTCTTTCATCGTTACGTCGCCGACAATCGCGAGAATGGCATTGTTGGGACGGTAGTAAGTCGAATGAAAGCCGGCGAGATCTTTGCTCGTGAGCTTCTTGATCGACTCCGCCGGCGGCGCGATCAACGCGGCCGGGTGGTTCGCGCCATAAATGGCGCGATTGAACTGTTCCGCCGCGAGAAACTGCGGAATAGATCGTTGAAACTGAAGTTGGTCGAGCGTGCGTGTTTTGTACTTGTCAACCTCAGCCTGCGGAAATGTCGGGTTTCGAATTACGTCGGCAAACAGATCGAGTGTCGGGTCCAGGTTCTCGACGAGGCCACTCACGGTGACATTGCTCGTCAGAGCTGACAGACCTGAACTTGCAAACAGCGTGGCGCCCAGAGAATCAATCTGCTCCGCGATGTCCTTGCTGGAACGCTTGGTCGTTCCTTCACGTAACAATGTCGCCGTGAAGCTCGACAGACCGCGATAGTCAGGCTTGTCTGCAAGGCCGCCACTCAATATCACCATCTGCATACTGACCGTCGGTAGCTTGTGCGACTCGAGCAGCAGCACTTTCAAACCATTCTTCAGCGTGGCTTCTTCGGCGCGAGGAAGTTTTACTTTCAGGACTTCTTTGTTGACGGGCGCTTTGCCTTTGATCACTGCGCCTTTGGTCGTTTGCGGTTGCTGCCCGGCCGGCGCGCCGCCCTGGGCCAAAGCCGGCGACGACACGAGCGCGATCAACATCAATGCGAGGACGATGTTTTTGTTCTTTATGATTCTCATTGCTTATGACTCCTTTACTGTCCCGTCGCGCCGGCTGCCGGCTGGGTCTTTGGCATGGTGATTACGACGGTGCGATTGGTATCGACCAGATACTTGTTGGCCACACGCTGCACGTCTTCCTTCGTGACGGCGGCGACTTTATCCAGTCGCGTATTAATCAACCCTGGGTCGTTGTA
Organism: Acidobacteriota bacterium; assembly: GCA_046733535.1. GTDB lineage: Bacteria > Acidobacteriota > Blastocatellia > Pyrinomonadales > Pyrinomonadaceae > PSRF01. The sequence continues at coordinate 1,879 of JBKPPH010000043.1, read as the reverse complement.
ATAAACCGCGTACTGGCCGATCGTGACGGCGCGAGACAGTGAGCTTTGCAGGCCGTTGATCAAATTTCGTCGCGTGGTGTTCTTCGCTTTTTGAAGTTCCCAATCAGCGATGGGCTCTTTCTTCAGACGGTCCATCTCAGCGTAGATCACAGCTTCAACGTCTTCCGTCTTGATGCCGGGCCGTAGTATGGCATTGCTGTAGAGCGCGCCGACGCCGCGCTTCTCATCCATAAAACCACCGACACTCGTGACCATCTCTTTCTCTTTCACGAGCTTCTGGTAGAGACGTGAACTCTGTCCGCTTTGCAGCACCGCGGACAACACCTGCAACGCGTAGAAGTCAGCGGTGTTGCCCGGAACAGCTTTGAATGCGAGATCGATGCGAGGCGCGCGGGCAAGAACGTCGTCGACGGTGGCGCGGCGTTCTGTTTTCTGCGCCGGCTCAGTCATATCGACAGCCGGCGGATCGGGCTGGCGAGGAATGCTTTCGAAGCTGCTGCGGATCTTCGCGAGTGCTTCGTCGCTCTTGAAGTCGCCGACGAGAGTGAGCACAGCGTTATTCGGTGCGTAATACATCTTGAAAAACGAAGCGACGTCTTCAACAGTCGCAGCATTCAGATCTTCCATTGAACCAATCACTGTATGCTTGTAAGCAAAGTTGTCGTAAAGCAATCCCTGCTGCAACTCCTCGCTCTTGCCGTACGGTTGGTTATCGACGCCCAGCCGCCGTTCTTCCTGGACCGCGTTGCGCTGGTTATCTAGGTTGTCTTTCGTGATCGCCAAACTCTTCATGCGATCGGCTTCGAGGAAGAGAGCGAGATCGAGTTGGTTCGCCGGCAGGATTTCAAAGTAGTTCGTGCGATCTTCGTTGGTGGTGCCGTTCATGTTGCCGCCGTTGTTGAAGACGAGCATGAAATGTTCACCCGATCCGATGTTCTCGGACCCCTTGAACATCATGTGCTCGAAGAGATGCGCGAAGCCGGTGCGGCCCTGTCGCTCGTTACGCGAACCAACGTTGTAAGTGATGGAAATCGCCATTACGGGCGCTGAATGATCTTCGACAGTGATCACGCGCAAGCCGTTCTTTAGAGTGGTCTCGTTGAAATCAACTCGCACGTTGCGAGGGCCCTGTGCCTGGGCGGAGAGACCGGCGAGCGCGCACACAAACAGTAGGGACAAAAACTTAGACACGCGTCTCATGAAATCAAACTCCTTAAGTTGTTGATGATGTCTGAAGAATTAACCTATGCGCTGGGCAACCCGGTGTCAAGTCCACACATTGCGCAGATTGCACGGATTTCTATGGAATATGTGTAATCTGTCGAGAGTAAGCAGCCAACCGCCCCCGCCTTCTTACCATCCAAAGTCGTCGACTGTATAATCGTCGCAATAAAGCCATGATAAGAAGAATCAAGCTCTTTTTTCCCACCGGTATAATGCTTTTGGCCATGCTGACGCTGGCCCTTCCGGTACGATCCCAGCAGCCTGCGCCTCAGCAAGCCGCCAGCCGTTTTGATGTGACGCACTACCGTATTGAAGCTCAAATCATTCCTGACCAACACATACTCCGGGCCGGCGCAGATGTGACTTTCGTGCCGTTGGATGCCACACGTTCGGTCGTTTTCGAGCTCAACGGCTCGCTCAAGGTTGAAGATATCGAGAAGGACGGCAAAAAGCTGACCGGGTTTGTTCAGGACGCGGTGGGCATGGGTTCGCTCGGGCCGAGCGTGCGCATCGATCTCGGCGAGGTCGTTCCAGCAAATCAGCCCGTGACGCTGAGAATTCGCTGGAGCGGCGCGCTGGTCTCGCCGGAAGGCGGGCCGTTGGCGACAAAGCGACTGGCTTACGTGGGCACCGAAGGTTCTTACCTGATGTATGC
>JBKPPH010000042.1:0-9865 GCA_046733535.1 Acidobacteriota bacterium | reverse complement strand
CTTCATCACCTTCCTGCTGGAAAAGGACCCTAATGTCGCGGCACAGGAAGTCAGAAACAAGGTCGATCTGATCGTCAACGAACTTCCCGTCACTGCGGAACAGCCAATCGTCCAGAAGCTCGACACTGACGCCGCGCCGGTGGTCCGCATCGCCGTTTCCGCGTCGCGGTCACTGCGCGAAGTCACGGACATCGCCGACAACAAGATCAAGCAGGAGATCGAGTCGATCAACGGAGTCGGCGACGTGCAGATCATCGGCGGGCGCCGGCGTGAGATCGAGATCTGGGTCGATCCCGACAAGCTGCGGGCGTTCAACGTCACCGTCGCGCAAGTTGCCGACGCAGTGCGCGCTCAAAACCTGGAAGTCCCGGGTGGCCGTGTCGATGAAGGCGCACGCGAGCTGACGGTGCGCACGATGGGCCGGATCATCGAGCCTGCCGAATTCAACAATCTCGTGGTCGCGAATCGCGGCACTTACGCCGTCAAACTCAGCGACGTCGGTTACGCCGAAGACGGCGCGGAAGAACCACGCACGGAAGCGCGTTTGAATGGCCAGCCGGCGGTCACTTTGATCGTTTCGAAGCAGTCAGGTCAGAACACCGTCGCGGTTGCCGACGCAGTCAAGCAGCGTCTGCTCGAGCTCGGCAAGACGTTGCCGCCGGGTTTCAAAACGGAAGTTGTCGGCGACCAGTCGATCTTCATCAAAGCGTCGATCGAAGCAATTCAAACGCACTTGATCGAAGGCAGTATTCTCGCCGCGATCGTCGTGTTTGTATTTTTGTGGAGCTTTCGATCAACGCTCATCGCCGGCCTTGCGATTCCGACTTCACTTATCGCGACGTTTGGCTTGATGGCGGCGATGGGCTTCACCCTCAACAACATCACGATGCTTGCGCTGACGTTGATGGTCGGTATCGTGATTGACGACGCCATCGTCGTCCTTGAAAACATCTTTCGTTTCATCGAAGAAAAAGGCATACCGCCGTTTCAGGCGGCGATTGAAGGCACCAAAGAAATCGGTCTGGCCGTCATGGCCACGACGCTCTCGCTGCTGGCCGTATTCCTGCCCGTCGGTTTCATGGGCGGAATCGTCGGCCGGTTCATGTCGTCGTTTGGTTTAACGTCGTCGTTTGCGATCGCCGTGTCGCTGCTGGTGTCGTTCACGCTCACGCCGATGCTTGCGGCGCGTTTGATCAAGCGCAGCGACGATGAGAAGGAACGCGCGCTCGAAAAGCACACCGAGCCTGCGGATCACGGTTCAAAAGAATCGCGGTTTTATCGTCCGATCGACGCCACGTACACGAAGCTGTTGACGTGGTCCATGCGTCACCGCTGGGCCATCGTGCTCGCCTGCGTGATCGTGATCGTGAGCATCGTTCCGCTCTTCATGTTCGTGGGTAAAAACTTTTTGCCGGTAGACGATCAGGCGCAGTTCGAGATCAACGTGCGCGCGCCCGAAGGCTTTACGCTCCCGGCGACTTCGACCCTTGCTGAACGCGTCGCGGTCGACCTGCGCAGCCTGCCCGGTGTGACAGACACGCTGACGACCATCGGCGGTGGCCAGCAGGAGCAGGTAAACACCGCTTCGATCTACGTGAAGATGACGCCGATCCAGGAACGGAAAGTCACGCAACAAGATCTCATGGTGCGCGCGCGCAATGAAGTTCTTGCGAAGTATCAGAAACTGTACCCGGGACAGTTGCGAACGAGCGTGCAGCAGGTCGCCGCGATCTCGGGCGGCGGATTCCGCAACGCCGATATTCAGTACGTGATCGGCGGTCCGGATCTCGACAAGCTCACGAAGTACTCAGACGCGCTGCTAGCGAAGATGAAGACCATTCCCGACGTGGTTGACGCCGACTCGACGTTGATTAGCGGCAAACCGGAGTTGCGCGTGGTGATCGATCGCGCGCGCTCGGCGGATTTGGGTGTCAGGGTTGGTGACATCGCGCAGGCGCTCAACTCGCTCGTCGCCGGTCAGAAAGTGTCGACGTTCAACGCCGGCACTGATCAGTACGACGTGCGCGTCCGTGCTGTCGGAGAGTTTCGCACAAGTGTCGAAGGCCTGAAGCGCATGATCGTGTCGTCGACGAAAGTTGGCTGGGTGAGTCTCGACAACCTTGTGCGTGTGGACGAGGGAACTGGACCATCCGCGATCGATCGCTTGAACCGGCAGCGGCAAGTGACATTGCTGGGCAACATTCGTCCAGGCGGTTCGCAGGCGGCGGTCATTCAGCAGATGAACCAGTTTGCGAAGGAGATCAAGATCGATCCGGCGTATTCGACAGGATTGGCGGGTCGGTCGAAAGAGCTCGGCCGCGCGGGCTACTACTTCGGACTCGCGTTCCTGTTGTCGTTCGTCTTCATGTACATGGTGCTGGCGGCGCAGTTTGAATCGTTCATTCACCCGGTAACGATCTTGCTGACGCTTCCGCTCGCGATTCCGTTCGGCATTCTCTCGCTGTTGATGACCGGGCAGACGGTGAACATCTTTTCCGGACTTGGATTGCTGTTGCTGTTCGGTGTGGTGAAGAAGAACGCGATTCTCCAGATCGATCACACGAACCAGTTGCGCGCGCGCGGCATGGAACGGTTTGAGGCGATTATTCGCGCGAACCGAGATCGTCTGCGTCCGATCCTGATGACGACGATCGCGCTCGTCGCGGGCATGTTGCCGTTGACGCTCTCGAGTGGTCCGGGTTCGGGCACGAATAGATCGATCGGTGTGCTCGTGGTGGGCGGGCAAACGCTCTGCTTGCTGCTCACACTGCTCGCGGTGCCGGTGTTTTATTCACTCTTTGACGATCTGGCGAGGAGTCGCGTATGGGGCCGGATCAGAGTCGGAGTGGATGGAGTGTTTGGGCGTATGCGGCGGCGCGTGGCGAGTGCCACCGCGTCGTTGTTTGGGTTGATTTCGAAGCAGTAACCGCGGATTCGACGGATCTTAAATACAGGATTTACACGGATAGGAAGAGTAATGAGTAAGAGAGTTTTGTTACTAATCATTTTTGTGGTTGGTGCAGGTGTGGGTGTAAGGGCGCAACAGCCGTCACCGTCGCCTGAGCCGTCGCAGATGCAGCAACTGCAAGTGCCCGCGATCGCGCCTGACTTTCGCGCGCCGCAAAAGCCACTGCCGGAGCTGAATCGAGTCGGTATCGACATGAATCAGCAGCGGCCGTTGTCGCTGCGTGAGGCGTTGTCGATGGCGCTGGAAAATAACAAGGACATCGAAGTAGCACGCGAGAATGTGAGAATCGCTGAGTTTGATCTGCTCGGCGCGAAAGGTGTTTACGATCCGCGAATAGTCACGACCGCGTTTTACGAACGCGCTGAAAACCCGATCTCGAGTTTCCTGAGCGGCGGCCAGAACGGCTCCACCGTGCAAAGCGACTACAGCGGAACCGCGCGACTCGAAGGACAGTCGCCATTCCTCGGCGGCAATTATCGTCTCGATTTCTCGTCGGTGAGGTTGACCACCAACAACCAATTCACTGCGCTGAATCCACAGTATCCGACGGCGTTGACGTTCAGTTACACGCAGCCGTTGTTGCGCGGATTGAAGTTTGACAACAATCGCCGCCAGATCGAGATCGGACGGAAGAACCTTTCGTTAACTGATGCGCAGTTTCGCCAGCGCGCGATCGACACGATAACAAACGTGCAGCGCGCTTACTGGGATCTCGTGTTCTCACTGCGCAATTTGCAAGTCCAACGCGACGCAGTCACGGTTGCGCGCACGCAGCTCGAACATAACAAGCGCCTGGTCCAGGAAGGACAACTCGCGCCGATCGACGTCGTGGCTGCCGAGGCGCAGATCTCGACTTACGAGCAGGGCGTTTTCAGTGCGCTCGAAGGTGTCTCCCGCGCTGAGAACAATTTGAAGAATCTGATCGCACAGGATCAGAAGGCGCCGATTTGGACCGAGTCCCTCGTGCCGAGCGATCCGGTCGATCTCGCGGTGCCTGAAGTTTCACTTCCGGACGCGTTGAAAACTGCGATGGAGAACCGGCCGGAGTTGCAACAGTCGAACGTGCTGCGCGAGATCAATCAGATCGACCAGCGCTACTACAAAGAGCAGACTAAACCCGGTATCGATCTGGTCGGAACGTATGGGCTCACCGGTCTCGCCGGTTCGATCAGCTCGGGGGTGAATCCGTTTACGGCTTCGAATTTGGAAGTGCGCGAACGCATCAATGAACTCTCGCGGCGTTCGGGACTGCCGGAGCTGCCGGATGTGCCGGTCCAGACGCTCTCGCCGGAGTTGCTCGGCGGCTACAACCAATCGCTGCAAAACCTGCTGGCGAATCGTTACAACAACTTCCGAGTCGGCGTGCAGATCAGTTTGCCGCTGCGGAATCGCACGGCAGAAGCGCAGTTGGGCCGGTCGCTGGTTGAAGGTGAGCGGATCGGAACGCAACGCGAACAACTCGAGCAGACAATTCAGGTCGACGTTCGGAACGCGTTGCAAGCGATGCGGAGTTCTGAGGCGCGCTTGCGTGCGGCAGTCGCGACGCGGGAAGCAAACGAGCAGCAGTTTGCGAGTGAGCAGAGAAAACTGGACGCCGGACAGTCGACGGTATTTCTCGTGTTGGAACGGCAGAATGCGTTGACTGAGGCGCGCGGGCGCGAGTTGCAGGCGCAGACAGATCTGAACAAGGCCATCGCCGACTTGCAACGAGCCACCGGCAATGCGCTAAGGGTCAACAGTATCGTCGTGCGCAGCCGCTAAGAATTGAATCGTGGCTAAAAAATAAACTCGACGAGCTTGAAGGAGACGTACAACCCGACGACGCCTCCGACAGTCGCGAGTAAATACCACACCGGCAACTTAGTTTGACAAGCTGGGCAACGGGTGCGTGTGGGAGTCACGACCCTTTCACAATTAGGACACCTCATCCGCGGGAAACTTACTTCAACTTCAGCCTGGTCCACAAGGGCCAATGATCCGAAACTTTAATCTCGCGATCGATCCCAAAACTCGCAGCTTCCAAACCGCGCAGCCAAATCCAATCCAACTCCAGTTCAATCGGCATAAATAGAACGCGACGTCTGAACGTCGGCTCTTCGCCAAACGGCGTCTTCAAACCGGCGTCCGAGAAAAATTTGATGGTTTTGCGACCTGCACCCGCCTCCCACGTGTTCAGGTCACCCGTGATGATCGCGGGCATGTTTGGTGGGTATTGCGCGAGATCTTTTAACACGGCTTTGAACTGGTCCAACTTCTTATCAAACGGAATTCTGGTCTCCGCGTGGGCCGTGTAGATTCGCCACGGGCGCTTGTCGATCTCGACAGTCGCACCGAGCGCCACGCGACGGCGTTTGTTCGGACCTTCGTGCGGTAACACGATGCGACGCACATCCGAGAGAGGATAGACACTCAGAATCGCGACACCCGTTTCTTCCTCGTCGTCCGGCTTTGCAGCCGGCGGCGCCGCCCACGCGTAGTGCAGGCCTAATTCGTGAGCGAGCGTTTTGGCTGTGTTGCAGTTGCCGCTGCGTTGCTTGCGTCTATCGACTTCCTGGAGCCCGAGTATCGCCGCGCCGCCAATCTCCGGGTCCTCCTTGAAGAATTTAATGAGCAACTTAAGATCGTCGCCGCTGCGCCAACGAATGTTGTAAGAGACGATCTTGATATCGGTCGTGTTGGAAGGTTGTCGTAACCTCGGGGCTTTCCCGGATTCGAGTAAGGGCACGTCCTTGTTTGGGAATACTAAAAACAGTAAGACGAGTAGTAGTGCTCTGATCATTTATGGTCTACCTTTGACGCGATAACATGATTATACTTCCACTATGAGTCCGACCGAGACCCAACTCGATGTGCTGGCAGTTTTTTCACATCCTGACGACGCGGAGTTGTCAGTTGCCGGAACACTTCTCAAACTAAAGTCTCTCGGTTATCGCACGGGCGTTTGCGATCTCACGCGCGGAGAGATGGGCACACGCGGCACGCCTGAGATTCGCGCCAAAGAAGCACTCGAAGCGGCGCGCATCATGAAACTCGACCTGCGCGTGAATCTCGATCAGTCCGATGGACACGTTTGGCCTTCGGAAATTGCGCGCACTGCCTTCGTCCGATTGTTGCGCACACACAAACCAAAGGTGCTGCTCACCACGCACGAGGACGATCCGCATCCGGATCACGCGAACACGTCAATCATCGTCAGGCAAGCGGCGCGTCTGGCGACGATGAGACGTTACGACGAAGAGTCGGGATTAGCGGCCGTGCCGATGCCGGCGATCATGCATTCGCTCTTTTCGCGCCGCATCGTGCCGTCGTTTGTCGTCGATGTGTCGGAGTTTGTAGATGAGAAAATGTCTGCGATCAACGCTTATGCTTCTCAGTTTTACCGGCCCGACTCGACAGAGCCCGCGACGAGAATCAGCCAGCGCGGTTTTCTTCAGGAGATAGAAGTACGGATGGGGTATTTCGGATCGTTGATTGGAGTGGCGGCGGGTGAGCCGTTTTACGTGCGTGAAGCATTGAACGTCGACGACCCGCTCGCGCTACTCACGCGCCCCATGAACATCTATTCGTAATTAGCGGTTACTTCTTCTTCGGCTCAAGGATCGCTCGCGCAATCGCGATCGTCGCTACCGCCCGTGGCCCTTCGCCCTGAAATCCCCGCGCCAGCTCAACGGCTCGATCGTAATCCTGTTCCGCCAGTCCTCTGAAGATTCCTTCCAGATCGAATTCGGGAACATCGCTCGTGTGTACGGACGACTGGCTGTTGCTTTGAAACTTGAAAACCATCTTGCCGTCTTCACCCGTAAATCCTTCCGCGGAGTTCGCCGCCTTCACTGCGTCAAACGTCGCATCCCAAACACGTGGCGCATCGACGACCTTCAGCGCGTTCGCAACTGCAATCAATGCTTGCGGCAGCGCAGGATCTGAACCTTCGATACGGTGCGCCTCGTTCGCTGCTTCCTCGACGACGTCGAGTGCCTTCTCGCGATCAGTCTGCGCAAGAATCTTGGCGCACTCGGTCAGCACCCAGGTTTTCTGAATGTGTGTCAACTCTCCTTTTCGCGCCAGTTCCAAACCTTGATCGGTGCGCTTCTTATTCACTGCATACATCGCAAGCGAACCGTCGATATAATCCTGTCCCTCTTTGCGCGCGTCTGAGTCTTCCACTTTGCTGATGAAATCACGTGCTCTCATGTCGCCTTTTCCCGCAGCCATGAAAGCCAGGTCGATGTAGAGTGCATCGCGGTCAGCGGAAGTCTTCGCGCGCTCGATACGATCGAGCAAATCCTGTTCTCGATCGGCAGCGGGCTTGTCCGGCTTCACTCCCTTGTTCAGCCATTCATCGTCTTCGCGCCGTGTGTCTTCCGAGACGAGTGTATTCAGCGCATTCAAGTGCGCGCGAAGAGATTCGACCATTGCCGCCGGCGCCGACTCCTCGAAGAAGGGCAACAAACGTTTGATAACGAAAAATTTTCCGTCGATGCCCGGCGTGCTTTGATCCTGTCCGGGCTGCGGCAAGGGCCGCAGCAGAATTGCCGCTGCTGTTTGAAAGAATGCCGCGCGTAATTCAGGTGAGACTAACGCGGGCGTGATCTTTGAAGTCATCTGCGACGTATTCACGCCCTTGCCAGTGAACGTCATGAACAAGTGAGGCGTGAAAATGTACGACGAGAGTAGCGAAACTGTATTCGCGTCGGCTTGCGCGTTGTTAGTTGAACTGGTTAGCAGAGCAGCGTAACGAGCATCGGCCGCAGTCGCGTTCTTTTCCCGCAGATCGGAAAGGAAGTTAATGCCCTCGATGCTGACGACTGTCAGCGCCGGCGCGGCAAACTCGACTGCGTGCTCGGTGTCGCCGGCGCTGAGTAACTCTTTCGCGACGGACAAACGTTGCGCCAGGGCGTCCTGTAAGCGTGAGGGATTGCGGTTTGGAGTCGTGGCGGAATTGGCGGCTTCGAGTTTTTGAATTCTCAGCTTCTCGAGGAACTCTTCGCCGAGCGCTCGATCGCGCCGTGCAGCCAGCCGCAACACTTCGCGACGCAGGTTCGGTGGTAAGTTGACGGCGTAACCACCGCCTGTTCGAGTTTTCTGTTGCTGGATTTCTTCCTGAAGTTTTCTGTCGTTCTCGAGATCTGAAGTCTCAGCGGCCTCCCATGCTTTGCGAAACAGGAGTCGACCTTGTTCCGGATCGACTTGCCAGAGTGCGTCTGCAATTCGGGCGAGGGATCTGGCGCGTAGCGTTTGATCGTGGAAAGTGCGTGCGTCGGTTGAGAGTGAGACGAGGAGCGCGCGGGCTCGCGCACGGCGTTCTTTCAGTTCGGCATCTGCTTCGACGGACGCGGCCGGTTTTTTCGGAGCGGGTTTCGCCGGTGCCGGTTGTTTGGGCTCGTTTGACTGCGCCGCGGCGAATGAGGCTGGCAAGACAAAGAGCAAAAGGAGGAGACTCATCTCTTTCATACTCTAGCTCCGCACTTGGATGTTTGTAGGGGCGGCCCTCTGTGGCCGCCCCTCCTTTGTTGTTTGATCGGAGACGGGCGGCCACGGAGGGCCGCCCCTACAATTGATTCACACGATCAAGTTAATTCCCCACCGCCGCTGAAGCCTTTCGGTTCTCGAGCACGGAGCGCGCGATGGCGAGCGTTGCAACCGCTCGCGGCGCTTCGCCCGTGAGCGTTTTTGCGAGCTGAATCGCTCGCATCAGATCGGCGCGTGCAAGCTGACGGAAAGCCGACAGCAAATCAAAATCTTCAGCACTGCTGTTGGTCATCACCGTCATGAACTTGGTTTGCAGACGCGCGGAGATGCGGCTGTCTTCACCTGTAAAATCCTCCGCACCGTTTGCTGCTTTGACGACTTCGCCCAACGTCTCCCACGCACGCACGCGATCGATCTCTGCCAAACCAACAGCGACCGCGGTCAACGCCCTCGCACGATCCGGATCGCTCCCACTGATGCGACGACTCTCAGCCAGCGCTTCCTCGAGTAGGTCGACAGCGCGCGAACGCTCCGCCGCCACCACCAGTTTAGCCGCGCTGGTGAGCGCCCACACCTTCTGAATGCTGGTGAGATCTCCGGTCTTCACCATGCGAACTGCTGCATCGGCGTCCTTGTTTCGAATGGCAGCTTGCGCGAGTTGAAAGTCAGTGTACGCCTTGACGCTCTTTCGCAACTCGGTGTTCTCGATCTTGTCGACGAGATCTCGCGCGCGTGGATCACCGCTCTCAATCAGCGCTACCGCGTAGTCAGCGTAAATCGCATCCCGATCCTCCAACCTGCTTGCGTGGTCCAGACGCTCCTGCATGCGCTGGTAAGGATCGCCTTCTGACGACTCAGGCTGAATTCCGACTGTGACCGCGCGATTCTCGCCTTGCTGTGCATTCGTTGGTACGGATGAGGCAAGCGCAGTCATTTGCGTGCGTAAGCCGGGCGCGAGATCGGCTGCGTACTGTTCGAAGAGCGGAAGCAGTCGTTTGATGATCAGGTACTTTCCAGTTTGCCCGGATGTAGTGCGGTCCTGATCGGGCGCCGGCAGAGGTTGCATCAGAATTTGAAAAGCGACTTTGAGAAAGTTGTTTCGCAGGGTCGCATCGATAGGGGGCGGAGGAGTCGGACCTCTCTGCCGGTTTTGATTGGCGCCGCCATTCGATTCGAACGTAATGTATAAAAACGGCGTGAACAAATATGACGAGAGCCCAGAAACTGTATTCGCGTCGGAGTTTGGATCGCGAGCCGCTCGCGCAAGCAGGCTCGTGTAAGCGGCATCTGCGACCTGCGCGTCCTTTTCACGCAGTGCGGAAAGAAAAAAGATCGTGTCCACGTTGACCGAGTCGAGCGCCGGTGTCGCAAACTCGATCGCGCGCTGGACCTCACCGTCTTCGACCAGCCTGCGCGCCAGTTGCAGAC
>JBKPPH010000041.1:0-5571 GCA_046733535.1 Acidobacteriota bacterium | reverse complement strand
CAGTTGAAGCTCGTATTGAACTCGGCTGTTGCTATTATCACCAAGGTCTTTTCGAAATCGCTAATTCCAGTTTGCGTTCATGCGCTGAAAGTCTGACGAATGAGGTCTATGAATTACGAGCTGTGGCCCTAATCAGATTAGCAATTGTGGAGCGCCATTCTGGTCGCCTCCATGAGGCCCTCAGTCTACTTAAGCAAGTGTCTCCTCTTGAAAATGTAATCAGTCCCTGGACGAAGGGACGATTTTGTACCGAAATGGCCAATACTCTTAAGGAGTTCGGCGTTGCAGAGGGCGGAAAGGAGTACTTCGACCGAGCGCTGAGTCACTATCGAGAAGCCGCTTTACAATTCGAGCAAGTCGGAAATCTAAGGTATGCCGCTGCGGTTGAGAACAATCGCGGATACCTGTTGCTCAGTCTTGGACGATTCGCCGAGTCTCAGACGCACCTTGAGCGTGCCCGAGCGTTATTCAGTGGCTTAGGGGATAGCATTGGCGGCGCGCAGGTTGATGAAACGTTGGCCCAATTGTACTTGGCTTCAAACAATTACGATTTAGCGCAACGCGCCGTTGAGCTCGCGGTCAATACTCTCGAAGGCAGCGGTGAGGATGCGCTGCTGGCGGAGACGCTCACGACTCAAGGCCTTATTCTCTGTCGTTTAGGACGTCGCCAGGAGGCCAAACCCATCATCGAGCGCGCCAGACGCGTGGCCGAACGTTGTGGAGACCGTGAAGGCGCTGGCAGGGCGCTGCTTATTCTTATTGAGGAAATGTGTGAGCAGCTGGCGGATGATGAGCGGCGGGAGATTGGGGCTCAGGCCAACCAGTTGCTCGCAAACTCGCAACAGCCTGCCACGCGGGAACGCCTGAGAAAATGCCTCGAAATCATAGCCGAGGCCCACACCCGTCACGAAGCACAACGCGAGCAGGAGATTCATGCGCAAAAGATGGCCGCCCTCGGGGAGCTCTCCTTCGGCGTCGCACATAACGTCAATAACACCCTCACCGGCATTCTCGGGCGGGCCCAGTTGATCCTGCGCAACAGCAACGATCCCACCAAAATCGAGGCCGGCCTGGAACTAATCATTAAAAGCGCAGAGGACGGCGCGCACATTATTCGCCGCATTCAGGACTTCGCTCGCCAACGCCCCAGCCGCGAGTTTGAAGTCGTTTCAGTCGCCGAACTCCTCAAGGATGCCTGCGAAATGACCCGGCCCCGCTGGGAGGCGCGCTCTGAATTCGCCCCGATACGCTTCGCCCTAAACGCCGATTGCAACGCCCACATCAAAGGCGATCCTGTCGAACTGCGCGAAGTGCTGGTCAACATGATCTATAACGCCATCGACGCCATGCCGTCCGGCGGCGAGGTCCGGGTGTCCACCCAGGAAACGCGCGAACGTGTCGTTCTTCACATTACCGACACCGGCACCGGCATGGGTCCCGAGGTCAAGCAACGGCTCTTCGATCCATTCTTTACAACCAAAGGGAAGGCGGGCACGGGCATGGGTCTGGCGGTCAGTTTCGGTATCATCCGCCGGCACGAGGGCTCGATCGAAGTCGATAGTGAGCCGGGCCGGGGCACGACTTTCAAAATCTCGCTGCCGAAAGTAGTGCCGGAACTGCCGGAAGCCAAGGGCACTGACGCAACAGAAATCCAGGTTTCTCCGTCGGAAGACAAGGTCCGCGTACTGGTCGTCGACGATGAAACGCATGTGCGCGAAGTGCTGATCGAAGCGTTGGAAGCGGACGGTTGCGAGGTGGTGTCGGCTCAAAGCGGCGAGATCGCCCTCGCGCTGTACGAGCAGTACGAGGGTAAATTCGACGCCGTTTTCACTGACATCGGCATGCCCGACATGAACGGCTGGGAGCTGGTCACGGAAATTCGACAGCGCTCCAGGACGATGCCAATCGCGATTATCAGCGGCTGGGCCGACGCGATTAGCGTTCAGACGCGAAACGCCGTAAAAGCCGACTGGGTCGTGGCAAAGCCTTTCGACATCAACAAGATCTCGAGCATCGCGCAGGAGATTGCGCAACGCAAAACGTCCAACCTGGTCAGGAATTAAGCGCTCGCGCTCAGATCGTGACGTTCGAGCTTGAGGTAGAGACCTCGGCGAGTCAATCCGAGTTCGCGGGCCGCGCGTGAGATGTTTCCATTGTGACGGCGCAGGGCGTCGGAAATCATTCGGCGTTCAACTTCCGCCAGCGCATCTGCAAGCGTGCCGGTACTCTGCACATTGGACGACGGCAAAGACGCAATCGAAGCTGCGGCGGCTGCCGACGGCGTTGTCGGGGACGAGGTGCGTTTCAGTTCCGGCGAAAGGTGTTCCGGAGTAATGACGGTGCCGTCTTCAGCACGCGCCACAGTGCGTTGAATCTCGTTGCAAAGTTGCCGCACGTTCCCCGGCCAATCACTCACCATCAACAAATCAACAGCCTGCGGCGTGATCTGTATGTCCTTCCGACCAAACTTCGCGGCGTAATGGTTAACGTAGTAATTGACGATGGTCGGGATCTCGGATCTGCGTTCACGCAAAGGCGGAACTCGCAAGCGAATGACGTTCAACCGGTAGTAAAGGTCCTCACGAAAACGCCCCTGCGCGACCATCTCCTCTAGATCGGTGTTCGTCGCGGCGATGATGCGCACATCGACTTTACTCGGTCGCTGTTCGCCGAGTGGCTGAATCTCGCCTTCCTGAAGGAACCGCAGCAGTTTCGGCTGAACGTCGAGTGGTAAGTCACCAATTTCATCCAGGAACAGCGTCCCGCCGGCGGCAGTTCGAATCACACCGTGCGAATCGTTAACGGCGCCGGTAAACGCTCCACGCCGGTAGCCGAAAAGGTAGCCTTCCGATAATTCCTTCGGCACTGCCGTGCAATTGAAAGGAACAAAAACTTTCGCACGCCGAGATGAGATCGCGTGGATCGCACGCGCCACCAACTCCTTGCCCGTGCCCGACTCGCCCGTCACCAATACCGTTACATCCGACGAGCGGATCTTGTGCACCTCTTCGACCAACTGCGTCATCGCCGGACTCGAGTGGATGAACCCCGGCATCAAACTGGTGCCCGTCAATTCGTCGGTATGTTCATGAGTACCACTCTTCTGCGCCCCTGCACGCAACGCGCAAACATCCATGCCCAACTCGACAACCCGCAGCAGTGGTTCCAAAGCCACACCCTTCGGCAACATCGATCGGTTGCGTGGCGCTAAATACATCGTCGCCGCCGGGGCGTTCGAAGACTTCAACACGATCACTTCGGCGTCGTGCTTGCGGCAATAACGCTCGCGAGCGGCATCTTCTTCGAGTGCGTCCAGTTCGACCGCGAGCTTCACGGTCTCCGCGGGCGTACAGCCCATCGCAATCACAACCTTGGGCTCGTTTCGTTCACCGCGTTCAGTGATCACCACACGATGCGCGCCGGTCTCCTGACGCATCACTGCTGCGAGTTCACGTAACAAAAGTTCGCGTGATGCAACCGCCTCGGCCAGCCGCAACGTAAGAAGCTGCGTGAGGGCAGACTGCTCCTGAATGCGTTCAGGAGTTGTGCGAGCAAGATCTCGCAGCTCTTCCTCAGCACGAGACAAATCGAGTCGTGCCCCTAACTCGCGAAACGTATTTAACGCCCGGCTCAGATGTTCACCGGCACGATCCGGCAATATCGTCGCGTAAGCGCGCCCTAACTCGAGATGCGCGCGCGCGGCGCGATATCGATCGCCGAGCATGTCGAAGATCGAGACGCTACTACCAAAATGCTGCGCCGCGGCGGCTGCATCGCCACGCGACATATTCAGCATGCCGTTAAGCCGGTGGGCTTCACCGGTGAAGCCGAGGTCAGTGGCGGAATCAGTGGTTTGTTCACTAACGCGCTGCAGTTCTTTGCTGCATTCGTCCAAATCGCGCGTTAACAAATGTGCCTCCGCGGCAATCAAACGCGACTCACAAATCGCCTGTCGATCGCCGATGGTCTCTGCGAGTGTCAGTGCTTCGCGAGCTTTTGCTAATGCTTTGTCGGGATCGGCGATCGCGAGGTAACAGCGTCCGAGCGTCCTCAGCGCCTGAGCGGCGTACCACTTGTTTCCGTTCTCAGTCGCGAGTGCAACAGCCCTGCTGAGATAATCCTTGGCCTCGTCCAGATCGCCGCGAAGCATGTGCAGCTCGCCAAGCGAATCCAGAATCATTGGCACTTTGGCGCCACGTTCATCCACTTCCGTCGCGAGTGCGAGCGCACGCTCCAGCGACTCCTGCGCTCGATCCCAATGCCCGATCAGGATCAGGTTAATCCCGAGATTGTTATAACCATCTGCGGCGTTGGTCTTGTGGTCGGTCCGTTCGTAGTAGGTGATCGCTTTCTTGAGATGATCAATGCCTTCCTGCGGCCGTTTCAAGAACCAGCAACACCCGGCCATGTTCGCGTAGGTCCTGCCCAGGACATAAGCCGCTGGTCTATCGCCGATGAGCTTGAGAGCTTGTCCGAAGTTTTCGAGAGCCGATTCGTAATGACCTTCCTGAAGATCCGCCACGCCAACGCCGAAATAGGATTCGGCCAGACCTCGCCAGTCACCATTTTGGCGAAAACTCTCCAGCGCCCGCTGAGCGTAATCGCGCGCGATCGGGTATTCATTGATCGTCCTGTAAGTGCGAGATAAGGCTGCGTAGATATGGCCCAGGTTCACCGCGCCGCTTTCAGCATAGTCGCGCAAGGTGGACTTAAGCATCGCGATGGCTTTGGGATGGTCGCCGTTGTAGTTGTACCCAAGTCCGATCTGGACACGGAGATAGCTGACAGTCTGATCGTCCAGCTTTACGCGCGCTTCAGGAGCCTCATACATCGCAACGGCGGCCAGCGAGTCGCGATAATAACCCTGCTGCTCGAGCGCTGTTGAAAGTGCACACCGGGCCAGCGCGAGAATTTGAGGATTGTACCGGGCGTTGGAGATCAGTAGCGCGAGGCGATCTTTCGCTTCCGTGGAGAGACCCTGGTCAAGCAACGAACGCACTTCATCCAGTTCGCGCGTTAACGACTCAGTAGTAGGCTTCGCCCGCGAGCGAATTCTCACCCGAGCGTCAGCGAGATCGACCACACCTCGCTCTGTAGGGGGCTGTTGCTGGTCACGACCAGGGGGCTCGTGACCCACACGTTTATCCATTTAGTACCTAATAAAAGATCAATCAACCGCACTTTTCATGATGAGTATGGGAGGGACCGCATCAAAACTATTCCGACTACAGTTTTGCCGCGCAAACGTGTTATGCGTGCCGAATTTAACACAGGAGTCAAATATCGTACAGTTTCTTTCGTACAAAGAGGGAATTTTTCTCGCTGCCGGTCAAGTGCCGCGGTCAAATCCGTCGTAAATTAACTTCTCGAAACACACAGGTTACGCTCGAATTTAACAGGTTAGCCGCCTTGACACCCCCAAGGTCGGTCGCTATCATTTCCGTTTCCGTTCGCAGCGCGGAACTTCGCCTAGGGTTATATGTTTGAGTCGCTCTCGGACAAATTAAAACGCACGCTAAAGAATTTGCGGGGCGAGGGCGTGCTGACGAAGGAGCACGTCGACGCTGCGCT
>JBKPPH010000040.1:0-7354 GCA_046733535.1 Acidobacteriota bacterium | reverse complement strand
GAATCACGTTGCGCGCCGCGGCTGCAAACGCGCTCGCGTCCGTTCGTGTGCGCAGCATCAACGTCATACCGGAATAGACCAGCTCGGGATGGGGCCAGTACGCGACCGGCTCGACGGGAACGTCGAGTCCGAGATGCTTGTGATCGCCGACGACGCCGATAATCTCGGTCGGCACATTGTCGTCTTTCATGTAGATGGTGAGTCGTCTGCCAAGCGGATTCGCGCCGCCGAGGTTCTTGCGCACGAATTCTTCGTTGACGAGCACGACGTGCCGCATTTCAGTCGCTTCCTGCTCGGTGAAAAGCCGTCCTTGCTTCAACGGAATCTGCATCATTTGAAAATAATTGGCATCGGTCACGCAGACGCCGGTCTTCAGTTCCTGGCCCGGCGGCAGCTTCTGGCCATCGACGTCGACGTTCGTGCCGGAGTACAGACCTGTGAACGGCGGCGCGTTAATTGCGCCCACCGCTTCCACGCCGGGGATTGCTTTCATTTGTTCTCTGGCTTGTTTGAAAAAGTCGATCCGCTTCGGGTCCGTGTCGTACTTGCCCTGCAGCAGGTTCACGCGCACCGTGAGCAGATTGGCGGCGTTGAATCCGGTATCGACTGCCTGGAGACGTTTCAAACTCTTAACGAACAAACCTGCACCGACCAGCAACACGAGCGCGAGTGCCACCTGCAAGACGACAAAAACACTGCGCAGCGTATGACTGCCGGGGCTGCCGAGATTCTTTCCCCCTTCTTTGAGCGAGCCGTGCAGATCGAAGCGCGTTGCTTCCAGTGCGGGAACGAGTCCGAAAAGGATGCCCGTGATCAACGATAGACCAAGGGTGAAGGCGAGCACGGGCACACTCACGCGCACGCTGTTCAAATCGATCAGCGCCGGCGGACTGAGCGCAGCCAGCGCCCTCGTTCCCCACCATGCGACCAGCACGCCAAGTATTCCGCCGACGAGCGATAACATCACGCTTTCGGTCAATAGCTGTCGCGCGATGCGCCAACGACTCGCGCCGAGTCCGGCGCGCACTGCAATCTCTTTCTTCCTCGAGCTCGCGCGCGCCAGTAACAAATTAGCGACGTTCGCACATGCGATCAGCAGCACGAACCCGACTGCTCCGAACAGGATCCACAGCGGTCTTCTGATCTCCCCCGTGACTTGCGTTCGAAGCGGAACGACGTTGACGCCCCACGTGGTGTTGAACTCCGGATACTGCTGCGCGAGACGAACGCCGATCGTGTCCATTTCGCGCCGTGCCTGTTCGATCGGAACGCCCGGCTTGAGACGCGCCACCGCCGAGGCATACCGCCCGCGACGTCGTCGCGCATCGTTTGAGAGCTGCCACGGGATCCAGATGTCAGCAGGCTTCGACACCTGTGTTCCGCGTTGAATGTGCCAGCCGAAGTTGGCAGGCATCACGCCTACGATCGTGCCGGGCCGTTCGTTGAGCGTGATCTGGCGACCAATAACGTGCGGGTCGCCGCCAAAACGCCGCTGCCAGAGACCGTAGCTGATCACGACGACGCGCGGTTGTCCGTCACGACCGTCTTCGTCGATAAAAGTTCGACCCAGGATCGGGTTGGTTCCAAGCACTGAGAAAAGATTTGTCATCGCAAACTGGCCCGGCACTTCCTCAGGCTCGCCGTCGCTCGTGAGGTTGAAGTTGCGATCGATGAAGGCGGCCATGTCGGTGAACACCTGGTTCTGTTCTTTCCAATCGAAGAAGTTGCCGAGGTTGATCACGTTCTGGTCGGTGCGGGCACCCTGCCTCTTTTCCCAAACGAGGACAAGCCGGTCCGCATCGGCGTAAGGAAAGCTGCGCAACAACACCGCGTTGACGACACTAAAGATCGCGGTGTTTGCACCGATACCCAACGTCAGCGCGAGCAGCGCGATGAACGTCATCATCGGGCTTTTCAAAAGCATCCGCACGCCAAAACGAATATCCGCTATTAACGTCGTCATCAACGCTCCTTTGTAAGGGCGGCCCTCCGTGGCCGCCCCTATGTTAGTATTCCGCGCAGGGGCGACCACGGAGGGCCGCCCCTACAAACGCCTCATTCGTACCTTAAGGCTTCTATCGGATCGACTCTCGTTGCGCGCAACGCCGGAACGTAGCACGCCAGCAATGCGACGATCGCCAGCAGCACCGCCACTGCCGCAAACGTAAACGGATCTTTCGCCGTAACACCAAACAACAGACTCGCCAGCAGACGCGTCAATGCAAACGCACCCGCCAAACCGATCACCAAACCCATAACGATCAACAGCCCACCCTGTTTGACGATCATCAGCAACACGTCGCGGGACTGCGCTCCGAGCGCGAGTCGTATTCCGATCTCGTTCCTGCGTTGGGCCACGGAATAACTCATCACTCCGTACAAGCCGACGACTGTCAGCACCAGCGCGACTGCGGCAAAGATCGAAAGCAACGTCGTGCTGAAACGCGGCGCAGCGACTGACGCCGACAAGTATTCCTCCATCGTCTTCACGGCAAACACCGGCACGTCCTGGTCCAACCCAGCCACTTGCTTCGTCGCCGCCGAGATAACGCTGTGCGGGTCGCCCGACGTCTTGATTACCATGGCCATCTGGTCGAACGGCACCTGCGTTTGCGGCACGTAGTACGCGGGCTTCGGCTCGGTATCCAGACTCCGATTCCTCACGTCACCCACAACGCCGATGATTTCCTTCATCGTCGTTTTCTCGCCTTCGATGGTGTTGATGCCGGGCTTGATTCGTTTGCCGATGGGGTTGTCGTCCGGGAAAAACTGCCGCGCCAGCGATTCGGTGACGATGACGACGGGAGTTGCTCCATGCCGATCGCGGTCGTCGAAGTCGCGGCCCTTGATGATGGGAATGCCCATCGCGCGGAAATAGCCCACACCCGTCGAGAAGAAATCGCCAACCGGGTGGTCCTTCGGAGCCATCGGCCGTCCCTCGATCTCGAATGAGATACTGAAACGATCACCACTCAGCGGCAGCGGCAGGATCGAACTTGCTGCCTGCACTCCCGGCGTCGCCTCGAGACGAGATTTGAGGTCGATGAAGAACTGCGCCTGCTTCGCATAGTCGTATTTGACTTCCGGCAGACCGACGTTAAAGGTCAGAACGTTCTGCGGCTCCAAACCGCTGTTCACTTTTTGTAAACGCCAGAGACTCTGAATCAACAGTCCGGCGCCAGTTAACAACAACACCGCGAACCCGAGTTCGATGACAACCAACCCTTTCCGAACGAGATTCGCAAACCGGCCGGCGCTCGTGCCGCGTGCGCCTTCCTTCAGCGACTCAACCAGCTCGCTCTTCGCGGAATGAAACGCTGGCGCCAATCCGAATATGAGTCCTGTCAACAACGAGACGCCGAGGGTGAATCCGAGCACGCGCCAATCGATTCCGACCTGGACAGCACGCGGGATGTCCTCTTTGCCGAGCGCGACGAGGAGATCGGACCACCACACCGCCAGCAACAGTCCGACTGCTCCACCCAATAAGGAAAGCAACACACTCTCCGTCAGCAACTGTCGAATGACACGAACGCGACTCGCGCCCAACGCAGTGCGAATCGCCATCTCTTTGTGACGGCTGGTCGCGCGCGCCAACAACAGGTTCGCGACGTTTGCACATGCGATCAACAACACACACGCCACCGCGCCGAGGAGTATGAACAACGTCGGACGAACATCTCCGACCAGCGCCGACAGAGCAGAATCGACGCGCAAGCCGCGGCGTGTGTTTGTGTCGGGATACTGTTGCTCGAGACGCGAGGCGATCGTCGTGAGGTCAGCTTGCGCTTGTTCCAGCGTGACTCCGGGTTTGAGACGTCCAATCACGCGCAGGAAGTGCGCGCCGCGCTGCGCGGTGACAGGTGTTTGCCCGGAAGCATCCCCCGCGATCGTGGTCCATAACTCGACCGGCTCGTTCTGAATCGGAAACTCGAAACCCGCCGGCATCACGCCGACAACGGTATAACTGACGCCGTTGAACGTGACTGCTTGATTCAGTATCGACGGATCGGCGTTGAAGCGCTTCTGAAAGAGCGGCTGGCTCAGAATTACGACGCGGCCGGTTTCCGACGGCTTGTCTTCATCAGGCAAAAACATGCGGCCCAGCATCGGCTGCACGCCCAACAGCGGCAAAAGATCGGAGGTGACGACAGCGCCTTGCAGACGCGCGGGATCACCGCGCCCCGTCATGATGTAGTCGCCGCTGCGATACGTCGAGACGCGTTCAAACGTCGTGTTCTGCGAACGAATGTCGAAGAAGTTTGGATAAGAATGCGAGCCGCGTTGCAGACCGCGCTGGAGATCCGTTTCGAAGAGAGCGACCAGCGACTCAGGATTCGGAAACGGCAGTGGCCGCAGCAACACTGCGTTCACAACACTGAAGATCGCGGTGTTCGCGCCGATGCCGAGCGCGAGTGCGATAGTCGCGACGATGCTGATGCTCGGCGATTTGAGCAACATGCGCAGGCCGAAGCGAATGTCTTGAAATAGTGTGTTCATGAGTTCATTCCCAATTTTCGATTCATTCGTATCTAAGTGTTTCCAGCGGATCGACTCTCGTGGCGCGCCGCGCCGGGAGATAACAGGCGACGAGGGTCACGCCCAACAGCAACGCCGTCACAGTTCCGACAGTGAGCGCGTCGGTTGCGCTCAAGCCAAACAACATGCTCTTCAACAACGTCGTCGCTGCCAACGACGCGGGGAGTCCGATCACGACGCCGAGCAAAACCAGTTTCATTCCCTGCCGCAGCACAAGTGCGAGCACGTTGTGTTGCTGCGCGCCGAGCGCCATGCGAATACCAATCTCGCGTGAGCGCTGGACCACTGACCACGCCATCACACCGTAAATCCCGACGCTCGCCAGTATCAACGCCAACATGCCGAGAAACGTCGCGCCGTGTGATGCGCCGCGAGCGGAGAGGACGGTCCTGTCCTTTGCGATCTTCTCTTCGAACGTGCTGATGAACAGTCGCAGCACCGGCTCGAGCGCGTAAGCTTCCCTGCGCGCGAGATCTTTCAATGCCGCAGCGTCCGTGGAGGTGCGGACCAGGAGCGTGGTGTCGCTCTCGCCCGGTGTCGCTCCGGGTACGTAAATGAAGAGTCGTGGTGTTTGTCCAACGCGATTGATTTGGTTGTCGCGTGCGACACCGACAACCTGGCCCGAGGAAACGATTGTATCCGTGTCGCCGTTGCGGGACGGTTGCTCGATGCGCAACAACTTGCCGAGTGCCCTCTCACCCGGCCAGAGGTTGCGCGCAGTCGACTCGCTGACGACGAGCAGCGGTGCTTTCGCTTTCACCTCTTCGCTGGTGAAGCTGCGACCGAGCACGATTGGCGCGCCGATAGTTTCGAGATAGGTCTCCGGAATCGCTTCAACCGGCACGCTCGAGAACTGTTTGGGACCACTGCCGCTTTGGTCCAGCAAGGTCACGACACTACGGCCGTAGAACTCGCTGTCGAGACTGACGCTCTGCACTCCCGGTAATGTCGACAGGCGCCCCATGAGTTGTTGCTGAAAGAGCTTGGCGCGCTCGGCGTCGTAGCCGCTCAGCTCCAAACTGTAGCCGACGGATAGCAGCTTGTTCGCTTCAAAGCCTGGATCTGAAGCGAGGACGCGTTGGACACTGCGGAGCAACAATCCTGCGGGAATGAGCAACACAAAACAGAGCGAGACCTGGGCGACGATCAACGCGCTGCTCAGCCTCGAACGGCTCGCGCGGCCGCTCGCGTTTGCTCCCTCCGACTTGATCACGCCGATCAAGTTCGCACGCGTCGCGCGCAACGCGGGAACGAGACCGAAGGCGATCCCACTCAACAAAGCAAGCGCGAATGAGAAAGCGAGTACGCGCCCATCCGGCGAGAGATCGAGGGCGAGCCGGAATACGTCGCCGCCTCCGTAGCGCGAAAGTGCCGCAGTCAGAAACAGGTTCAGACTCCACCACGCGAGCAACACTCCAGCGACACCACCAACTCCCGCCAAGAGCAGACTCTCGGTCAAGAGTTGTCGCACCACGCGCCAACGACCAGCGCCGAGACAAAGCCGCACGCAGATCTCTTTCTGTCTCGAGATTGCGCGGGCGAGTTGCATGTTTGCGATATTGAAGCAGGCGATCAGCAGCACGAGCCCACTCGCGCCCAGCACCAGCGCCATCACGCCCCGAAATTCATTCTCCGCCCTGAGATCGTTGATCGGTTCCACGCCGATCGTGTTCTTTCTCGAATTAGCGTCGGGCTCGCTGTTAAGTTGGCCCAGCAGCACATCCATTTCGCTGCGTGCTTCGCCAATTGTCTTTTCCGGTTTGAGACGCGCGTGCAGAGTTAGCCATTGAAACTCGCGCCCGCCGTACCAGTCTCGTTTCTCCGGAGCGATTTCTTCGAAGTGTACGGTCGGCATTGCGGCCCGCATCGCGAGTGGCAGCCAAACGTCCGGCATCTCGTACCGGAGACCGACGAAAGCGGGATTCGTAACGCCGATAACGGTGAAAGGCTTTCCATTCAATAGAAGACTGCGACCGACGAGCTGTCGATCACCGCCGAAACGCCGCTGCCAGAAGCGATGACTCAGGACCACGACAGCATCCCGTCCCGCAACGCTGTTCTCTTGCGAGCTGAAAGAGCGTCCGAGGAGCGTGCTGCCGCCGAGCATCGAGAAGTAATTCTCTGAAACGAAGTTGCCGAGGATCTCTTCAGGTTCGGAATTGCGCTTGTTCTCGCCGAGCAGAAATTTCTCTTCTTCCTGCGCGGCGATCACGCCGGAGAACGATTGGTTGTGATCGCGGAGGTAGACGTAATCAGCGAATGAGAACCGGTTCTCGCGCCTCGCGCCTTCGAAAGTGAGCCGCACGATCGACTCCGGCTCCTTCACCGGTTTCGGACGCAGAAAGATGTTGAAAGCAGTGAAGAGCGCAGTGTTCACGCCAATGCCGAGCGCGAGCGTGATAACGACGATCGCGGTGAAGCCCGGTCGCTTCATTAACATTCGAATGCTGTAGCGTATGTCGTTGAGCATCTGGGTGAAACGTCCCTTGCCTCAAAGGCCGAATTCAGTGTGTACAGCGCCGAAGGCGCGAAAGAATGTAGCCACGGGCACCGCCGCGCCGAAGGCGCGAAAGAAGGTAGCCAGGGCATCGCAGCGCCGCAGGCGCGAAAGAAGGTAGCCAGGGGCAAAGCGCTGAGCGGAGCGAAGCGCATCGCCCCTGGTTAGCCGAAAAAATTCGAATAGAGCACTGAAAGTGCGACATTATCAAAGGGCGCCTTAAACTATTCTGCCGCTCTTTCAGAGCTGCGGCGTCATTATCTTATTGATCCAGGGGCGGCGCGCTTCGCTCCGCTCAGCGCTTGCCCCTGGCTACCC
>JBKPPH010000039.1:0-7047 GCA_046733535.1 Acidobacteriota bacterium | reverse complement strand
GCCTGGGCCAGGACATCATCAACCTCAACTTCCTGAAACCGGGAGTTGATCCTGAGACTGTTCGCCCGGTGGTCGAGAGTCTCTTCACACACTATCTCAATCTAAGACTCGGCGAAGTAAACTTCAAGGAGCTTACCTACGATCTCGCGGAAGTGATCTACGAGTATCCATTCCGTCTGCCTGCAAATTTCACTTACGTCATGCGAGCGCTGATGACGCTCGAAGGCATCGGCGTTGTGACTGACCCGGGGTTCAGCTTCTTCGAAACCGCCAAACCGTACGCGAAGGAATTCATGCTTCGCCGCGAAGGCAAGATGTTTAGAAAGTTGATCCTGGATAAGTTGACTGGACGTGAGAACGGCGAGAGCCGGATTGCGTGGTCCAGGGTGTGGAAGCTGACGAAGATGGCGGCGAAGATGTATTTGGAAAAATAACCACGGATGACACGGATTGAGGACGGATTTGGTCCGTGTCGTCCGTGGTTATCGTTTGCGTTTACCGGGTTACTTTCTCTCCATTTGGTCCGGGGATGTTCAGCCGTTCCCGAAACAGGTTTAGTAACAGCAGCGTACCGAGTCCGCCGCCGCCGTCAGCACCGCCGCCCGTAGCCAGAACGTCCGGCGTGATACGAACACCTTTCTCGCCGATGACTTTCAAGGTTTCAACCAGCGCGACACCCTGGGCACCAAGAGCTTCGACCTGCTGGTGATAGGCCACACCCTGGGCCTCACCCATGAGCCGAACTTTCTCAGCTTCGGCCCTGCCGGTTTGCTGAATGTAGTGGGCCTCGCCTTCGCCTTCTGCCTTGCGCTGTTCGGCGCGCTTGCCTGCGATCTCGACGCCGACAGTCGCAGCCATCAGGTCCTTCTGGTTATCGGCCTGTGACTTCGTCTTCTCGAGTTGAATGCGCTTCTCTTCAGCCTCGCGTTGCGCGTTGTACATGTTCTGCCGCTGCTCGGCGAGTATCTTCTCGGTCTGAGTTTTCATCAGCTCTTCAGGAAGATGAATGTGACAGATGAGTACGTTCACCACGTCGACGTGATACTTGAGCAGGTGCGCGCGCACGCGAGCTTCGGCGCGTTCCTGCTCTTCATGCCGGTTCTGCAGGTACGCCATGGCTGACGATTCCGACGCTTGGTTGCGGAAGATCGAGTCGATCAGCGGATGCATCACGTTTTGAATCAAGCGTTCGATGCCGCCAATCTTCGCGACCATGAAAGGCGCGTCTTCAGGCTTCACACGGAAGACCACGCGCACTTCCAACTGCATCGTGAAACCGTCTTTCGAGATCACTTCGAATGGATTGAACGTGTTCGCGACTTCTCCAGCGGTCCATTCCACGGTCTGGTTTGTTGTCGGGATGACGATCGGACTGATCGCCAACGTATTGACGTAGTAACGGCCTGGTCCAACCACTGTTTCCTGAATACCGCGGTAACCTTCGGGCACGACGTAAGCTTCGTGCGCGCCCTCGTCGAGCCGTCGATCGGCCGGATCGCCCGTCATCAAATCCTGCTTGATCTGTTCGACAGTGCGACTGTCGTCAATCACGTCGAGGCGAGCTGCCGATTGCTCCGCTTGCTCGAGTTCCTCACGCTCCATTCGCTTCCGTACCTTTGCGGCCATCTCGCGCCTGACTTCTTCCGAGGGGTCTTTGCCGACGTTTGATACAACCACCGCGACTTCACCAGGTTTGATCTCCTTCGCCGTTTCGGGAATGACTTTGAACAATAGCGGATTGATGTAGTAGGTGCCCGGCAGCAGGATGTCTTTCTGTGGACCACGCTGGCCGCCTTTGCCGATGAACTCGTGGCCGTCCTGAAAGTTGTCGTGGCCCGCGAACGATTCGGCGACGTAGTCGCGTGGATTTAGCGGAGCACCGTCAAGGGCTTCGACGAGACCAATGACATTCTCGTTGATCACTGTCGCATCGAAGAGTCTGACGTTAAAGAGACCTGGTTTTGCTTCAGTGTTCCCTTCAATCGAACCGGATTGCGTGAGTATGCGATACACGCCCGGCGTCAGGATGTCGACTTGTGGTCCCTTCTGCCCGCCTGAAGCAATGAACTGTTCGGCGTCCTGGAAGTTGCGATGATCCGCGATCGCTTTGCCGAGCAGACGGCCCGGATCGAGTGGATCGCCGTCAGCGGCTGTGACTACGCCGACTTTGCCTTGCGGTACGAGCGTCGCCTTCGCCACTGAAACGCGGAACAAGTAAGGATGTATGGGCCAGAGCCCGGGCGGAAGCGTACGCAGTTGAATGCCTTTCACGCCGCCGCGTTTAATGAACGCGATTGGATCCTGAAAGTTGTTATGAGCATTTTGTGCGCGGTCGGGCGCGAAGATGCGGCCCGGAGGCATCGGCTCACCATCAACGGCTTCGATGATTCCCATTTCGTCAGCGCCGATCTCAATCAGCGGTACCTTGCGCACGATCTTTTCAAATGGATACTTGATGAAATGCAAACCGGGCTTCAGTACGTCTGCCTGAATACCGACCTCGCCTTCGGTCGCAACCACTCTTCCGGGGGGCATCTTTGCTCCAAGGTATCTCCGTTCCTTGATCGCGATTTCACGCGCGCCGACGTTGACGAAGATGCGCCTCACGATGATGAGGAAGACAATCAGTACTACGAAGGCTGCGACGATAATGGGTAACGCAGATACGATGTCAAAGTTTTCCATGGTAAGTCTCTTTCAATTCAACTGGAGGCAGTCGAATGGTTAGGGGTTATTTGTGGGTTCCAGTTCACTATTTGCAGTTGAGAGGGTACGCTTCAGAACAAAACCGGCTCCTGAACTTCGTGTTTGCGACGACAACACCCAGTATTCACTGTTGATTAATGCATGGAGCTCGACTGCTGATAAATCCGCCAGGCTGCCGTCTCGCCACGACATCAGCACAAGCTCAATCGCTCTTCCAAAATTTTTCGCATCGTCAGTAAGAGCGGCGACGTGTAGCAGCTTTGCAGTCGAGTTTCTGTCAGGTGATTGTTGGAAGTCGCGGATCGCGTGAACGGCTTCCTCGAACGACTTGTTATCGACCTTGGGTTCTACACGTGGCTCCTCTGGCGGGACTCGAAGTTGATTAACGCCGAAGTCAGAAAACAAGCCACTCGGCGGCGGTGGCGGCGGTAACGGCAAATCGCTTGTTTCGGAACGGTCAGCAATTCTCTGATAGAAGTATGCGGCGATAGCGACGAAACCCAGGAGTAAAACGGAAGTAAGAAGAAGGGTGACCATCGTAGGCCGGCAATGTGGTTATACGCCTCTTTGTGGGAAAAGTTCAAGCCGCAGATTTACGCAGAAAAACGCAGATCAGAAAAACTTTTCTGATCTGCGTTTTCTGCGTAAATCTGCGGCCAATCTCATTGGGAGCTTAGTGCGTTGAAGAATAACGGGTACGTGGCTTCGGACTGGGCGCGGTATTGAGGGCGGAAGCCGAAGAGAACTACGCGTCCTTTCCCCATCGTAACTTCAACCAGAGCGGCCTTCCCCCTGATCAAGTCGCCGCCAAGTAACCAGCCGGAGAGTAGCGGATCTTTGTCGACCGGATACGACGCGATCACATGAACATTCGCGGCCGGTACAGATGCACTCGAATCGTTAGTGACCTCAAAGACGGGCGAATCCTCAACCCACGCGATCGTCTCTTTCGGCATTCCACTCGCAATCGGATGTGACGTGTCGAGCTCGATGCGCAGGATCGATCCGGGCACGTAAAACTCTGTTCGCGGCAGTTCGGCCACCACATTGCGCAGCGGCAGTTTGAATTGCTGAATCGCAAAATCGGAAGCACGATTGAGAAAGACGAGCGTGCCGCCAGTCTCGACAAACTCGCGCAAGTTCTTCACGCCTTCGGGTCCAAGACCGCCGGTATACTCAGGCGGCATCGCACCTTTTCGATAACCCTCAAGCAGCGTACGTGCTGATTGATCCGGAATCAAAAGCACGTAGTACTTGCCGGTCACACCCGGCGACGGCTTGTAAGTCGTTACTCCGGCACGCAGCTCTTTGTCGGTCAGCACACCGTAAGCGATGTCTTTGGAATCAAGGATCCATCTGGTCCAACCCTCATCGTGACTGGGCACAGACGAACGATAAACCGCGAACAATTCGGAATGCGGCGCTGACTTGCACGCATCACGCGCTCCGGCAACTTCGCCGGCCGGTTCCGTTGCGCGCGAGTAAGTGAAAGGTGCTTTGACCGGGTGGACCACAACACCCATCAGCAGTGGTAACGTATGCGCTGTTACGTCGTAAGGCGCAATCGGATGCCCGGACGTATCTCTCAGGTTTGGGTACCGTTGCACCTCGAGCATCGCCTTCGCAAATGCTCCGTAAGGCTGGTCCATCCTGACGAGTTTCGTTCCTTCAGGAAGCGGCTGCCCGGCGACTTTGAAGTTCGTGCCTGCTTTCGGCGAGGTAATTTCAACTCCCGCTCTCCGCAGAATATCCATCATCGCAACACAGCTTTTCGGAGGTTCGATCAGGAAGCCAAAAATCTCACCGGGCCTGCGCGGGCGCACGGAGTCCTTACCGATCGCATAAAAGCGGCGCAACCACTGTTCGCGATTTGTCGCCGCGTGGTCCAGCAAGAGAAACGCGGCGGTGGTCATGTACTTCGTGATGTCGCTCAAGTGCCACTCACCGCCTTGCCAAAGTGGTCCAAACTTCGGCGACTCCTTCTGCGGATCGTAACCTTCGCGTGAACGTAGCTCTTCAAACTTCAACGTCATCGGCGATGCGATCTTCGCGGACGCGGTTTCGGAAAGAATTCGCACGCCGCCGTGATAGTGTGAATACGCGCGCGCCGGAGTCCACGCATCGTAAGTTGAGTTGGTCGTGATCCCCTGAAAGCCTTTCGCGCGCATCTCGGCGGCCATCCAGTTTCCCAACTCCGTGTAGCCGGCGACGATCGCCTTGGGCACGTTTGGCTCAACCGGCGGCATGTACGGCGGCAAAAACAGGCGCGAACCGAAAGCGCCTTGCTGATGTATGTCGTGCACGATCTGCGGGTGCCAGACGTTATGAATCTTGTCGACTGTGAGCTGCGTCTCGACTTGTGTGAAGGCGTACCAGTCGCGATTGTTATCGTGGCCGGTGTATTTGTGATAGAGCTGGGGCGGGTCAGTTCCTTCGAAAGGCGTGCCGAGTGTTTTGTCGTACCAATCCTTGACGATGTCCACGCCGTCGGGATTTAACGACGGAACCAGAAGAATGATCGTGTTGGCGAGGACTTTCTGGATGTCGGGCTCAGTCGATGAAGCGAGCCGGTGCGCGATCAGCATGCTCGAGAGATACGAGCCAACCTCGGTCGAGTGAATCCCGCACGTGATCAGCACAACTGTCTTGCCGCGCTTGATCAGCTCTAGAGCTTTGCGGTCGCGTGTCGCCGGTGCTCCGAGCTTGCGTGGATCTGCAAGCTGATCCTGGATCTGTTTGAACTCGTCCAGCCGCGCGAGATTTTCCGGAGCGCTGATGGTGGCCATGACAAATCGCTTGCCCATCGTAGTGCTGCCCAGCGTCTCAAAAACCACGCGGTCACTGGCGCGATCGAGCCGTTCGAAATAATCGGTCACCTGGCTCCACGAGGCGAGTTTGCGATCATCGCCGGGTTTGAATCCGAGGACTTCTTCAGGGGCGGGGATCTTGGTCTGCGCCAGGATGGTTTCAGAAACAAAACAGACGGATAAGAGCAGCAGGAGGGTAACGATTCGGTTACGCATAGGTGCGCAGCAGTTTACCGAAAAAATTGTGGGGGTGGCACTCCGTGGCCACCCGTCATTGAAAATGGCGACAGCGGGTGGCCACGGAGGGCCACCCCTCCAAAGCAACCTTTACGCCTCAGGCAGGGTTCAAAAGGCTGTATTCAGAGCATTAAACGTGCTTGCCCCGGCGCGTGTGGCCCGTGTAAAGTAACGGCGTTTTCTATTCCCCGCGCTCTCTCCGTTGTTCAAAACTTGGTGGAGGTCAACCGGATGTCCAGTGAAAGCATCCCTGCAAACGAGTACCCGGACCGCGTAGGTTACAAACCAGATAATCCATACCTGGCGGTTTTTCGACCTTATATTCCGGCAGGGGTAAGACTGCGTGAACTGACGCCGCTCCCGCTGATTATGGGCACGGTACTCGGCATCATTTTTGGCGCCTCGTCGTTGTATCTGGTGCTGAAAGTGGGACTGACGGTCAGTGCTTCGATTCCCGTTGCGGTGATCTCCATCACTCTCTTCCGCGTATTTTCAAAGCTGGGGATGCGCGACGCTACGATCCTCGAAAACAACATCGTTCAGACAGCAGGTTCGGCCGGAGAATCGATTGCTTTCGGTATCGGCGTCACCATGCCTGCGATTCTGATTCTCGGGTTTGATCTCGAATTATCGCGCGTGATGCTGGTGTCTGTGCTCGGTGGTCTACTCGGAATCCTGATGATGATTCCGCTGCGCCGTGCACTCATCGTTGCTCAACATGGCTATCTGAAGTATCCGGAAGGTACAGCCTGCGCTGAAGTACTCAAGGCGGGCGCCTCTGAAGAATCTCGCGCTGCCGCGCTGGAAGGATCTAGCGATACCACCGTAGTGGACCAGGCGGCTACCGGCGGCAAGACGATCATCAGCGGCTTCGGAATTGGCTTTCTCTACTACGGAGTCGAGCAGATATTTAAGACGTGGAAAGAATATCCCGCCAAGGTGTTCGGCCGGCCGTTTGAAGGCGGGTCGATCTCGATCGAGAACAATCCAGCACTGCTGGGTGTCGGTTACATCATCGGACCGCGCATCGCTTCGATCATGGTCGCCGGCGGCGTGCTCGCTTACCTCGTGTTGATACCGGCGATCAAGTATTTCGGCGGCGGCTGGATGACGCCACTTGCTCCTGAAACAACGCACCTCATCAAGGACATGACGGTCACTCAAATTCAGAAGGGCTACATTCTTTACATCGGAGCGGGCGCTGTCGCAGCAGGCGGAATCATCAGCCTGTTTCGATCGCTACCCGTGATTTGGAGCGGTTTGAAAGGCGGTTTGGCTGATCTGCGCCGGTCAGGCG
>JBKPPH010000038.1:0-5175 GCA_046733535.1 Acidobacteriota bacterium | reverse complement strand
TCTTTCTCCGGCTCGAAGCTGCTTACGCCTTCTGAACTGCGGACGTTGTATCCAGTGAAGGGTTCCGCGGGGCACGTGTATGTGATCTTTGAGAGGGTCTCGCTCATGCCCTGGAAGTCTGAGCGAATCTGCTTGACCTGATCTGCCGTCGGATTATTGAAGTAACAAATAAGCTGCGCCTCGACTGCTTTGTTTCCATCGGGCTTTGCTATGAATTCGTCCAGCAGACGAATTGTGTGCCTAACGGCGTCTTCGGCACGCTGGTGAGCAAAACTGATCTTGATTGCCCGGCCCGCGCTACACTCACCTGTTTGCGCGGTCTCGCTCCTCTTGACCTGCGGCTTGCCGATATCCGGCAACTTTTGATTCAGTACCCCGAGCAGCTTGCTGAGATTTTCTTTGCTCATCTCCGACTCGAGATCTTGCAGCGAGAGTCCGCCAGTTGGATCGAGGAGCTTCTCAACATCGTCAGGCTTTGATTTGGAGAAGATAGCGATGATTGCAAGTTGATCAGATTCGCCCGTGGGACCCTCTATCATTTCCAGGATTAGCAGGCGCTTCAGCTCAATCGCCGTGAGTGAGACTTTACCGGTGCTGAACCCCTTGTCGACGTCGAATTTAGTCGGCGCACTCCAGCGGCTAACGACATTGCGCGCCTTATTGTCGCTCGCGCTAGTGCCTTCGATATGGTGTGTTGTCGCCAACACCGTCAGGTACTCAACCAATTCGTCGTCGCTAAACTTTTCGCGATCGAAAGCACCGGCGATCGCTGCAATGCTCAGTCCGACAATGCCGGCCGAGATCGCGCCGAATACGACACCCAGCGCAGTCTCAGTGTCGCCGCGGGCAGCATGCAACGTTGCGCTCGGCGCTTGTGTCACACGTGCTGATTCGCCGCTCATCACGCGATCGGCCATTGCGTCAGCTTCCAGTTCCGCTGCGTCTGAGGGATCGCTCACTGCTTTCGCCTGCGCACTACTTCCTGCCCTTGTCTGTTGGACCACGTGCGTTAGCTCATGGGCCAACAAGCGGCTGCCGCGCTCCGTGCCCGGCGCGTAGTGTCCGGCTCCAAACACTACGTCGCGGCCAACTGTGTAGGCCAGCGCGTTTACTTCGCGTGCTGATTGCGCCGCGCGTTCATCGGTGTGTACGCGAACGCCGCTGAAGTCGTGATTGAAACGCGGCTCCATCCACGCGCGTGCGTCTGCGTCGAGCGGGTGTCCTGATGAATTCAGGACGTCGTAAACGATCGACGGCAAGCCGTTTGGTTTCGCGCCACTGGCTGCGGCGCGCTGCAACTTCGTTTTCTCGTCACGACACTTGTCACACTCGCCGCCCCCGCTGTAGCTGCCGCAGGCACACTTGCGCTGCAATTGAAATCCGTTCGCCGGCAACTGCGGCGCCGGTGCTTGAACGGCTTGTACTGGTGCAGCGTGTTCACTCATAGCCACGAAGAAGAAAAAAATCTTTCACCACGAAAAGGCACATAACTGTTTTCAGCCACAAAAGGCACATGAGTCACAAAAAAGAGTTTTCAGCCGAGAAGCGCATTGCGTCAGAAATCATTTTGGACGTTGTGGGTCAGTCGATTACTTCGTACGTTTTCAGATCCAGGACCCAGGTGTCGCGTCCGCTCGCGGTTCCTTGTATCGCTTCGTCAGAATCGTCTGCCCTGGGCCAGCCCGGTACGCGACGCACCGTGGCTTCGACCTTTACCTTCTTTCCCACCGTCTGTTCGTCCCACTCCGAGAGTCCGCGGATTCGAATCGCCGCATCCGGTGCGGTCATCAACAACGCTCCAGCCTTCCCGTTTGCAGCAGTGCCACTCACGCTCACTTCCTGATCTTCTGATTTGGACCAATCGTGACTCATCTGTACACCTCGTCTTCAGCGCTTTCCCACCACCCAGCAAAACACCTGTCGATCGAAATCCACGAGGGGATGCGAATACGACTGTAAATTGCTCTCGTACACTTCCATGCGTTCGGAGCCGAATGCCTCGCCGCAGCTCACACTCTCGCTCAACGGAAAGTCACAGTGGTTTGCATGCCACCAATTGCCCGTCTTCTCATCGTAGAGCCCGTAGTCGAAGTTGATTGGATCGTAGTCTCCGACTCGTGGCCTCGGTTCGTTGTGGTGGCCGCTCATATCAACCCGGCCTGTTTTCGGATCAGGTTTGTATTTCTTATCGCCCGACCAGAACCGTTTGGAAAAAATAAACGCCTTCTTGTCCGGAAACTTCTCTTCCAAAAACGCATTCACCGTCGCTGCCTTGGCCCAGACTTCCGCAAACGTCTCGTAGCAATTCGAAAGATCGGGGTTCTTTAAATCTTCCATGTTCACTGCCGTGATACCCACGCAGCCGCGGCCAAGCGTCTTCTTCTCATCGGGCGTCATCACATGCCCGTGCTGTTTCTCCCACATGTCGATGAACTCGTCGACGGATCGAGTGGCTCGCTTCTCCGGACCACGCGGATGCAACGAATTCATCTCCGGATAAAGTGCGTAGAGCGCATCGAGCTGTTCGCCGTCGAATTTGTGGTACAGACGGTCGTAACCGATCTTCTCCGCGATCGTCTGGCGTTCTTTCGGAGTCGCGTCCGTCAGAATCACGAGGATCGCGTCCTCATCATCATCTCCGGCGAAACCGTCGAGCATTTCCTCGATGAGGAGGATGCGCAGGAAGAGGTCGGTCCCCTTGAACATGTTCCTCTTCACTACGTTGCGCGCCATGTTGTCGCTGACCGTTTTGCCTTCGATTCGCTTGTTCTTCTTGAGAGACATCAAGTAGCCGTCGAGTTCGGTAATTGAAAAGTCTTCCTTATCGAACGCGCCGGCCAGTGCGGCGATGCCGACACCAATGCCTCCGAGTACGGCCGCTCCACCGGCAATCCCGAGCCCCTGTTCCGCACTCAACGCCTGCACCGTCGCACTCGCAGGCTGATTGACCGTGACTGGTTCACTTCTCAACACGCTGCCGGCGACTGAATCCGCTTCGCGCTCCGACGAATCCGAAGGATGACTAATCGCTTGAGCAGCTTGACCGCTTGTTGCTTCCTGTTGCAGCACATGCGACAGCTCGTGCGCGATCAGTGCATTGCCCGCTTCGGTCGAGGGTTGATACTGGCCCGGAGCAAAGACGACGTCCGCGCCCACTGTGTACGCGTGCGCGTTCACGGCGTCGGCTGATTCCGCCGCGCGCGCGTCAGTGTGTACACGAACGCCGCTGAAGTCGTGACCGAAGCGCGGCTCCATGAACGCGCGCGTAGACTCGTTGAGCGGCTCGCCTGACGAGTTCAAAACCTCGTGAACAACCGGCGGAATCGCGCCGCCGCGTTCGCCCTTGTCAGCACTGCTTGCTTTGCGTTGCAAGTCATCGTTTTTCTTCCGGCACTCCGCACATTCACCACCGCCAACCGCCTGATTGCCGCACGCACACTTGCGCTGCAACACCGGACGCGCCACCGGCGTCACGCGTTTCGGATCAGGTTTGAGAGGGGAGCGTTTGCTCATAAGTTCAACTAGTCGATCAAACTTCCCAGTCCATAGCCAATCAATGCGCCACCCGCGGCGCCGAGGACACCGAGCGCAATCCCTCCGCCGATGCCGCCCACTGCAGCGCCGCCGATCGCTCCGGCCAGTGCTCCGGCCGCACCCAAGGTAACGCCCAGTCCGATGGCAGCATTGCCAAAGAGTGGTCCACGTTGTCCGTCGCGAACGTGCCACGTGCAACTGCTGAGGCGGTTCATCGCCGTCACAAACGGCATGTAATCGCTTTCAGTAACAATCTCGCCTCGGCCCATGATGTCTGCTGATTCTTCGCGATTGGTCCCATAGCAGTTATCGTCGTTCGTGTTGCAGTGGACGTGCTCGAGGCCAAGCATGTGCCCGGCTTCATGGGTCGCAGTGGCGTGGTCCGTGCGGAGGTCCGATCCCCGTCGCGCCACGTCCGGCCGATAAAGGTGATGCATATCACTTCGGGTGCCGGAGGGTTTGTCATAATCCACAGTTACCGTATGGTGCGGGCTTGAATTCACCGGCTCGATTTGCAGTATTGCCGCGGCACTCTGGCAGGGCTCGGAAGCGCAGGCCTGTCCGGGTCCGAGCAAAAAGCGGAAACTCCAGCGATCGGTTACAACGCGGGTAAAGGCGCCGGTCCAGCGGCTTTGCTCGGCGGGTGTCCAGCGCGACGGTGTCTGCGTATCCTGGAAGTTGAACTTGATACGAACAGTTAAGACTAGCCGGCAAGGGTCAGTTGCCGACCCGCGCTGAGGATTCATTGCCGTGCGCCGATCCAGCTCCGCGTCGAAGTTGCCAAAACCGTTGATGCGCATGTTCGTCACCATCGATCGGTTCGGGACATTCGGCGTTGGCTGTGTGGACGGTTGCGTCGCGGACGAAGTCGCTGGTTGCGACGTAGCGCCGCTCGCCGCCTGCCGCTGTAAACTGACGCCTCGAGACGATGGCGCGTGAACATTCGCGCCGTCCATGATCTGGCTCGAGAGTTGATCGGCTTCAACTTCAGCAGCGCTATTTGGCTCGCCCATGCGCAATAGCTGTCCGGATGAAGAACCGGATTGCTGCATGACGTGCGTCAGTTCGTGGGCCATCAACCGTTGACCTGAGCTTGTGCCCGGTGCGTACTGGTTTGCCCCAAAAACCATGTCGTCGCCAACGGTGTACGCAAGGGCGTCGACAGCGTGCGCAGACTCCGCGGCTCTTGCATCGGTATGGACCCGAACGTTACTGAAGTCGTGGCCAAACTGCGGTTCCATCCGCTCGCGCGTGCCGGCGTCGAGTGGCTGGCCGGGTGAATTCAACACGTCGTTTACGATCGATGGGATTGGGACAGGGCCGCTGCAAGCGGTCGTCCTCCGTTGCAGCATGCCGCCCTGGTTTCGACACTTGTCGCATTCGCCAGTCCCGTAACTGCCACACGCACACTTACGCTGGAGCCACCTGCCGTTCGTCATGAACGGCTGCACTGCTGTTCGCGCGCCTATCTGTGTTGTGTGTTGATTCATTCAGTCACACTTTTCAACTATTTCGCTGAGTGTGCATACTCATGCTGCTGCTCGTTGGCGATAGCGCATGTCGAGCATGTCGATTCGCTTGCTCGATGGCAGTCCGCCAAAAAC
The DNA here is from genome assembly GCA_046733535.1 of Acidobacteriota bacterium. Classification (GTDB taxonomy): domain Bacteria; phylum Acidobacteriota; class Blastocatellia; order Pyrinomonadales; family Pyrinomonadaceae; genus PSRF01. Next base: position 37 of record JBKPPH010000038.1, on the reverse strand, counting down.
CTCATTCAACAATGCGTACATGCCGGGATCGTTGCGC
>JBKPPH010000037.1:0-8605 GCA_046733535.1 Acidobacteriota bacterium | reverse complement strand
ATTACTCGGCGCGACGCGAATGCCGATGCGCCCGATGAGTTTTGGCAAACCGTTCGTCAACTTGGTCCAGGTGCGGCCGGCGTCAATCGATTTATAAACGCCGCCTTTTTCGCTGCCGCTGCGATGAGTCCAGGGCTTGCGCTCAAAACTCCACATGCCGGCGTAAAGAATATTCGGGTTCGTCGGATCGATTTCGAGATCCGCGACGCCGTGTTGATTGTCGATGTAGAGTGTCTTGGTCCACGTCTTCCCGCCGTCGGTGGTCATGAACACGCCACGCTCCTCGTTTGGACCAAAGGCGTGTCCGAGCGCCCCGATGTAAACGATGTCGGGGTTCTGCGGATTGATAACGATCGCGGAGATTCGCTCGCTGTCTTTGAGCCCCATGTGCTGCCAGGTCTTGCCGCCATCAGTCGACTTGTACACACCATCGCCGAACGAAACGCTGTTGCGCACGTTTGATTCACCGGTGCCGACCCAGATCACTTCGGGATTGCTCGGCGCGAGTGCGATGTCGCCTAGTGAGAGCGTTCCCTGCCGCTCAAAGATCGGTTTCCAGGTGACACCGCCGTTCGTAGTCTTCCAAAGACCTCCGGATGCGCTCGCCACGTAGACCACGTTTGGGTCGCCGGGCACGCCTTCGACGTCGGCTACGCGTCCACCCATGACCGCCGGGCCGATGCTGCGATACTCCAGGCGCGAAAAGGCTTCCTCGAACGGCGACTTCGCGGTACCGCCGTTCTGTCCAAAAGTAGTTGCAGCGAGCAGACAAATAACGAGCAGGGGCATTCGCAGGCGCATGTTTTCTCCTTGAGACTAATCAAGATCGAGTCGCAGATTACCGCGGATCATACCGATCTGTGGCATATTTACAACCTATGACGTTTACTCAAACCGATCGCACGAAGCTGAAACGATTACCGAAACGTGGGCATTTCGATCGCGAGACTGTTTACGCGATCCTCGACGAGGGATTCATTTGTCACGTCGGTTTTGCGCCCGAGGGCCAGCCGTTTGTGATTCCCACCGGCTATGCACGCGCTGGGGACAAACTTTATATTCACGGATCTCAGGCGAGCCGGATGCTGAAAACGCTTTCCGGTGGTGTGGATGCGTGTGTGACCGTGACGATTATCGATGGGCTCGTGCTGGCGCGCTCTGCGTTTCATCACTCGATGAATTACCGGTCGGTGGTTATCTTCGGTCGCGCGACGTTGGTTGAGGATCGCGAGGAGAAGAGTGCGGCGCTGTTGGCGTTGTCGGAGCACATCATTCGCGGGCGTTGGGCGGACGTGCGGGAGCCGACTGAGCAGGAGATGAAGGCGACGACAGTGCTTTGTTTGCCGCTCGTGGAAGCCTCGGCGAAGATTCGGACTGGTCCACCGTTGGATGATGAGGAAGATTATGCGCTGCCGGTTTGGGCGGGCGTTGTTCCGCTGAGACTCGAGGCGGGCGAGCCGATCAAGGATCCGCGATTGCCGGATGGGATTGAAGTGCCTCGATACGCGCGTGAGTACAAGCGTTAGTTTTTGACAGGATTTACAGGATTTTCAAGATTGACAGGATTATCTTGTTCATCCTGAAAATCTTGTAAATCCTGTCCCCTATTTACGAAGCGCCTCCACGAGAACACGGCCAGTCACATTACTCGGCGGCGTTATGCGCAGCAGTGCAGCTAACGTCGGTGCGATGTCGGCAGGCGTTGCGGCTTCGAGGTAGCGACCGGGTGTGATGCCTGCGCCCATGATGATCGTCGGCACGTGCGTGTCGTATGAATAAGGTGAGCCGTGAGTTGCCGTGAGCGTTTCGGCGAGATACTTGTAAGGCTCGGCCACGAGGATCACGTCGCCGCTACGCGCTGGATGGAAACCGTGCACCACGCGTCGCTCGATCGGATCGCTGATCGACGTCGCCCCGCGTAACAGTTGCACGCGCGTAAAGCACCGCGCGATACCAGGAACAGTCAGCGCCGCCGCGCACACAGCCGGCGAAAACTCCTCCACATTTAGATGATCGCGTTTCAGTGCGTCGTAGTTGAAATAGATCGCGCTGTTGATGAACCACTCGCGCCATGTTCCGCCCTCATTCAACTTCAGCAGGTAATCGGCCGTGGGATCGGGCGACTTGCCCTGCGGGTTGTAACGCGCGCTGATCGCCGCCTCGATTCTCCCCATCACGTCCGCGAACTTCACGCGTCCTCCGCCCAGGCCGAGTGCGGCTGCGTGTTCCGGGATCGGAGACACACCGTGATCCGCGGTAAACGCTATGAGTGTGTTCGACAGCCCCACTCGAGCTTCGACAAAGTCCAGTAGCGTCGCAATGTCCCGATCGACTCGTAGCGTGGCGTCCATCGCTTCCTGGCTGTACGGTCCAAAGCGATGGCCCACGTAATCGTTCCCTGAGAAGCTGACAGTCAACACGTCAGTATCGTCGTCCTGGCCCAGTTGCTCATTAACGATTGCTTGTTGAGTAAACGAGAGAACCAGGTCGTTGATGAAGGGTGAGTAGTCGAGCGCGGTGTAGAAGCTGCGTCCGGGCGTTGTTGCGCCGCCGGTGATCGTGTGCGGAAACGTGTTGGTGTCGCCGGCCGCGGTGACGTTCTCCCACGCAGGATTATCCGGCCCGGCTCGTTTGATGTACTCGTCTTCCGGCAACAACCGCTCCCATTTTGCGCGGAAGTATTTGTCTGCGGGCTTCGAGGCGTTGAACGTGCCCACCCACGCAGGCAACTGGTTGAAGTAGTACGTGGACGAGACCATTGTGCCGGACGTCCAGTTGAACCAATACGCTGCATTCGCGTGTCGACCGGCGGGCAGAATAGCGGAGCGATCTTTGACGGAGATGCCGATCACTTTTGCGCGATCGTTCGTTGCGAGTCGCAGTTCGTCGCCGACTGTCGAACACATCAAGCGTGACGGACTCGAAGCCGGGTCATTCGGAAGACCGCCAAGCAGTTTCACTGAGTCGTCGCTAACGCTCGTGATCCTTTTACCGCTAGCGCGGTCTAGCCACTCGTTGCCGATGATTCCAGTTTCAGCAGGATAAGCGCCGGTCATCATCGTCGCGTGACCCGGCGCGGTGTAGGTTGGTGTGTGATCGTAATTCGACTGCGTCCACGATGCGCCATCGCGCACGAGCCGTCGCAAACCGTTCGGGGCAAAAAGATCTCCGAAGCGGTCGAGATAGTCGTAGCGGAATTGGTCTACGACGATTAACAGCACCAGCCGTGGTCGTTTCGGTATTGGTGGTTGAGCCCGTCTCTGGCCAAAGCTGACGGAAAAGAGAAGGCTTACGGTAACGACAAGAACCAGCGGCGTCCGGCGCATGCGGCGCATGGTAACACGGATAACACGGATTAAAATCCGGATTTAATCCGCGTTATCCGTGGTCCGGTTTTATTCGTAACGCAGCGCTTCGATTGGATCGAGCGACGCGGCTTTGCGCGCGGGGTAGTAGCCGAAGAAGATCCCGACCGCCGCGGAAAAGAGAACTGAGCCGACGATGGCCATCATCGACACGAGCGTGGGCCAACCCAGAAACGCGGGGATCGCCAACGAAAGTCCAACGCCGAGAATGATCCCGATCGTTCCACCCGTCAGACTCAACACGATCGACTCGATCAAAAACTGAGTACGCACCGCGGATGAACGCGCGCCAATCGCCATGCGAATACCAATCTCGCGCGTACGCTCAGTGACCGACACCAGCATGATGTTCATGATCCCGATGCCGCCGACAAGCAGTGACACGCCCGCGATACATGCCAACAAAATCGTCATCGTCTTGCTGGTCTCGTTCGCGGCTTCCGCTACGTCAGTCATGTTCCGCACGGTGAAATCGTTTGGCTCGCTCGCCGTGAGCTTGTGACGCTGGCGCAGCAGTTCTGTGATCTGCTCCTGGGCCGTGTAAGTGGCGTCCTGCGAGATCGCAGAGACGTAAGCGATCTGAACGCGGTCACGTCCCAGCACCTTCTTTTGCACGGTCGTGTAAGGCGCGAAAGCGACGTCGTCCTGGTCGCGGCCCTGCGGGTCCTGTCCTTTCCTCGCCATCACACCCACGACTCGAAACGGCAGGCTCGCTACACGGACGTCCTGGCCGATGGGATCAGTGCCCTGAAACAGATTGTCCACGAGAGTCTGCCCGATCACGATCACGCGAGCGGCAGTGCGCACGTCAGCGTCAGTAAAAAACGAGCCAGTCGCCACCGGCCACTTGCGAATCTCGGGATACTGTTCGCTCACACCGGTAACGCCCGTGTTCCAGTTCATGTTGCCGGCGACGAGTTGAGACCTCGCGTTCACGGACGGAGTGACCATTGAAACGCTCGGCACTTCGCGTTTGATCGCGTCTAGATCGTCCACCGTCAACGTGTTCGTGCCGGTATCACCGGTGCCGCTGCGCACGCCGCCGACGTTCTGCGCGCCCGCGCTCACGAAGAGCAGATTCGTGCCGATACTCTCGATCTGCGCCTGCACGGAAGCCGACGCGCCCTGCCCGATGCTCACCATCGCAATCACGGCGGAAACTCCGATGATGATGCCGAGCATGGTCAAAGCCGCGCGCATCTTGTTCCGAACAAGTGCGCGAAAGGCGACGCGAATGATCATTAAGAGAGTCATGTTTATTTTTCCAATTGGGCCGCAGATAAACGCAGATCAACGCAGATCTGCGTTCATCTGCGTTTATCTGCGGCTACTCCTCGTCATCATCGTCGTCCTCGATAATCGGAAGGTTCTTCAGTTCTTCCGCCGCATCGCGTCGACGCTCAACCGGATGGTCTGACTTGATCTTTCCATCCTTGAAGACGATCACGCGGTCGGCGTACTCGGCGATGTCCGGCTCGTGCGTGACCAGCACGAGCGTGATTCCTCGCTCGCGATTCAAACGCTGAAATATCTCCATCACTTCGACCGAGGTGCGTGAATCGAGATTACCTGTCGGTTCGTCGGCGAGAATCAAAGCCGGGTTGTTCACGAGTGAACGCGCAACCGCGACACGCTGCTGTTGTCCGCCTGACAATTGGTTCGGATGATTCTGCTCGCGGCCTGACAGCCCGACTGCGGCGAGTGCCTCCATCGCGCGCTGGTGACGCGTCGCGGAGTCGACGCCGAGATAAAGCATCGGCAGCTCGACGTTCTCCAACGCCGAGGTGCGTGAAAGCAGATTGAAACCCTGAAACACGAAGCCGATCTTCTGGCAACGAATGTCGGCGCGTTCGTCTTTCGACATTTGCGAAACGTCCTCGCCGTCGAGGATGTAGGTGCCGCGCGTCGGGCGATCCAAACAACCGAGGATGTTCATCGTGGTCGATTTTCCCGAACCCGAAGCGCCCATGATTGCCACGAATTCACCCTCGGTGATCGTCACGGAGACGCCGCGCAAGGCGTGAACTTCGACGTCGCCCATCGTGTAGACCTTGTGAATGTGGTCCAACTGGATTACGGGTCGAGCTTCGGGCAGCGGCGTCGCTAGTGCGACTCCCGGCGGTAACTCCTGTGGCTCAACTGCAAACGTGGTTGCCATCCTTTTCTCCTATCATTAACCACGGATTACACGGATAAAAATCCGATTAAATCCGGATTCAGAATCCGTGTAATCCGTGGTTAAGCTCTACCGCCTTGGGCCGCCACCACCGGTTCGCGGCGCGTTACCGAATCCTGGCGGTCGCGACTGCGTATTCGCGTTCGACGACGAGCCGGATAAAGTTTGACCCGTGATGACCATATCGCCCTCTCGCAGATCGCCGTCGACAACTTCAGTCGAAGCGCCATCACTCAGCCCAACGGTGATCCTGCGGCGCTCGGCCTTGCCATCCTGGCCCAACACCCACACGACGCGGATCTGACCCGGCAACACTGGCGATGACGCTGGGGCAAACCGGTTCTCGCCACCGTCACCTTGAGTGGCGTTATCGCCTTGCTGACGCCGTCGTCCTTGCCACTGCCCCTGCCCCTGACCCTGAGCTTGACCTTGTCCACTTGCACCCATTCGCTGTCGATCCTGCGGCGTAAAGCGAAGTGCCGAGTTCGGTACCTTCAACACGTTGTTGCGCTCGTCGATCGTGATCGTCAAATTCGCCGTCATACCCGGCTTCAATTTCTGCTCGGGATTGTCGACGTCAATCACCACGTTGTAAGTGACGACGTTCTGCACGTTCACCGGATTCAAACGCATCTGTTCAATCTTGCCTTCGAACTCCTTGCCCGGAAACGCGTCGACCGTAAACTTCACCGACTTCGCCTGCTCGACTAAACCAATGTCAGCCTGGTCGATATTCGCAATCACCTGCATCTGCGTCAGGTCGTTCGCAATCGTGAAAAGCGTCGGCGCGGACAAGCTCGCCGCCACCGTCTGACCAACGTTCACGTCGCGCGAAACCACGATGCCGTCAATCGGCGAAGCGATCGTCGTGTGACTCAGATTTACTTCCGCCAGATTCAGCGCTGCTTGCGCTTGTTGCACTTGAGCCGCCGCTTGCTGCACCTGCGCCTGCGACTGCTGCACTTGCGCCTGCGACTGTTCAACCGCCGCCTGCGACTGCGCGATGCCGGCACTCGACGCCGACTGCTCAGTCAACTTTGCCTGGTTCAACTGCGCCACCGCCTGGTTGTAGCGTGCTTCCGCTGTTTTGTAAGCGGTCTGCGCGACTTCGTAATCTCTTTGCGCGATCACGCCCGCTTTGAGTAACGACTCCTGTTGTTTCAAAAGACTCAGCGCGTCGTCCTGTTGCGCTTTCAGCACGGCGACGTTCGCTTCCGCTCCCGATACACCGGCCTGATTGTTCTGAACTGTCGACCTCGCCGCGAGACTCTTTGCCTGCGCGTCACTCACACCCGCGCGTGAATTAACAACAGCGGCTCGCGCTTGCGCCAAACTGGCGCGTGCGTTTTGAAGATTCGCGCGTGCTTGTTCCACCTGTGCTTTCGCAGTGGACGGATCGAGCTGGGCTATGACCTGGCCTTTCTTAACGACTGAATTGAAGTCAGCGTAGAGTGCGGAAATCGTTCCCGAAGCCTGGCTGCCGACCTGCACCGTCGTCACGGCCTGGAGTGCACCGGTCGCAGTGACTGTGTTTCGCAGATTGCCTCGCTCGACGCGGGCAGTCATGTATTGCGGAGTGCTCGACTCGTTGTTCCAAAAATAAAATCCGGCGAGCACAATCGCGGCCATGAAGCCGCCGCCGATCAGTAATTTCTTTTTGCCCCCCAGCAGCTTTGTCCAAAATTGTTGCAGCCAGCCGAGATTGCGTCCGGTCCTGATTCCTGTGACAAGTGGTGGATGTTTAATGGTTTCGGTCGACATCTCTGATTTTCCTCGTTTTGCTAGACACCCGGTGACGAACTTTCGTTACAACCCGTGTGCCCGATTGCCAACTGCTGATTGCCAATTACCAATTTGTTTAAAAAAATCGGCAATCGGCAATTAGAAATCGGCAATTCTTCACGATTCTGTAACCGGTCGCATCCCACGCGTGTCTATCGCTTCGGGAAGCTCCCCTGGATAATCACGGAACATTAGGAGTAAGAGAACAGAGATGAACAAATTAGGACGGTTTAAGACACTGGCAATAGCTACTCTCTCGGCGATTGCTTTGGCTGCCTCGATCGCCGTTGCACAGTCGGGTACACCCGATCAGGGCAACGCTCAAGGTACGCGCACTGAACGGCGCGGCCATCGAGGTGATCACAAAGGACGTGGCTGGGGAGGAATGCGCGAAGGTGGATTCTTCAAACAGCTTAATTTAACTGAGGACCAGCAGGCCAAGTTGAAGCAGATCCGCGAAAGCTTTGCCGAGCGGAACAAACCACTGCATGAACAGCTTCGAGCCAAGCGCCAGGAGTTGCGCCAGGCGAACGAAGGCGGTACGTTCAACGAAGCGCTGGCTACTCAGAAACTGACGGAAATGGCGAGCCTCGAAGCGAAGCTGATGGGCGAGCGTGCGAAGCTGCACCAGGAAATGCTTTCCGTTCTGACTGCTGAGCAGAAAGCCCAGCTTGAACAGTCGAGAGCGCAGTTCAAAACCCGCCGCGGCGAAATGCGCAACCACGACAATCAGTAAGTGTTCCCCCACGGACCTGGCGGATTCGAGGTGTTATGAAGAGTCCGCCATCCGTTAAATCGATGAGGACGGCAACTGGCGACGAGTGGGCTCGAACAGGCCTTGGACCTGGACCTGGCGCGTCAAGCGCAGGCGGGCGATGAGTCTGCCTTCGCGGAGATAGTAAGACGCTACAGCCCGCGAGTGTTCAGTGTGGCGAGCCGGTTTTTCCGGCAGCGAAGTTTGGTTGAAGAAGCGGCGCAGGAAGTTTTTTTGAAAGCATATACGCAGCTCGGGAGCTTTGAAGGCCGCGGCTCCATTGAAGGCTGGTTGACACGAATCGCGACCAACACGTGTTTGAATCTGATTCGTGGGGCGAAACGAAGACCGGAGCTTTCGGTTTCGGATCTTTCGGAAGATGAGCATGGCTGGCTCGAGCAGCAATCGTCGAGCGACGGAAGTGAGCAACGTTCAGTCGAGAACAGTTTGGTAGTTCACGACCTTGCGGATCGATTGCTCGCAGTTTTACCGCCGGAAGATCAACAGGCGTTGATGATGATCGATGGA
>JBKPPH010000036.1:0-8594 GCA_046733535.1 Acidobacteriota bacterium | reverse complement strand
CGGATACTTACTTGAAGCCTCAGTGAAGTAGATCGTGCCATCCGCTCCAACATCGAGATCGTTGAGACAACCAAACTTCACACCGTCTGCTTCCGTCGCCAGCACTTTTACTTCACCTGACTTGTTCACCGAGAGCAGACCCTTGATCGCATCAGCGACGAGCAAATTTCCACGCTGATCGAAAACGAGTCCCAACGGCCGGCCGCCTGTGTTTGCAAAGACACGTGGCTGCGTGCCGTCTGGTTGCAGCACGACGATCCTGCCGTCTTCAAAGCCGGCGTAGATTTTTCCTTCTGCATCGAGGGCGACATCTTCCGGCTTGTGCCCGTCGCCGAGCGAAAGTCTTTGCACGGGCGAAAGCCGGCTGTTCTGTTCGTACGGGCCCGTCAAACCGGGTGCAGGTGGAGGAGTCCAGGCCGCGGGCGTGATCGGCACGGGCGCAAACAGAAGATAGGCAAGCGCCACCATTAAGATGAGGATGACGAAGAGGGCAAGAAGTTTTTTCAGAGACATTAAAGAATTGACTATCGCTCGCCGCGTGATTTCTCCACCGCAGTTTCCAACGCGACTACAAGCCTGCGTATGCCGGCCTGGTCCATCGGCTCAATCAGCCGCAGTGCTTCGTCGAGAATGCGTCGCTGGTGTTCAGGCCAGTTGGGCATGCCGCTGACGGTGCCGGGTTCGCCGGCGTAAAGCGCGACTCGTGGCGGACGGACCAACTCGACAACATCTTTAACCACGGCCAGCGTCATTGTCGGAACACCCGCGAGCTCGATGGCTCTTGCGACCAGACCGATTGATTGATGGCACAACACGGAAGCGGGCACCAACAACGCAGCCTGGACTTCATAACGTTGAATCCGCTCGAGCAACTTCGGCACAAGCTCGTCAACAACTTTTCCAGCGTCAGGGATGAAGCCGCAGAAACTCAAAAACACCGGATTGAGTTGACCAATAATTCCGTTGCTCTCAAATTCGAGCAGTCGCGCGATGGGCAGTTGCGCATTCACATCCTGTTGGACTGCCGACGCATCATAACCGCGCGCGGCGAACCGGAGATCCGAGCCTTCAACCTCGATCGGGATCTCTTTAAAACTCGGATCACCGCTCGCTGAACTTGTGTCAAACGCCGGCGTCCCGTCGATGTAGGCGCCGGCCGACGAGATCAGCGCGAGATTCAACATCGGAAGGGCGCGACGCGCAGGCGTGAACGGCGCCCGCCGGTTCCGCACGAAAGGGTAATCGGAAAGCTCATCGCCGTTCGGCTTCCAACTGCTGAAACGCCGCCGCCAACCTTCAATGTCTTCAATAATGTCCACCGGCATCTTCCATTCTGGCGGATTTCAATTGCGCAAGCTGCGAACCATCAGAAACATCACAATCAGAGCAGCAATCATAGCAAGCCCGAGCGCGTTGACCGAATAGCCGTGCAAGTTATTGAAGGCCACGCGCCTTGCATCGTCGGCCGCAATCTGATCGATCGGCAACACCATCGCGGCCCGCAGTGCACGCATTCGCGCAGCGATTATCCAATGGCCCACACCCGTCGCGAGGGCGATTAAGGCGAGGCAAATACATTCCACGATAAAACTCACGCGGCCGGAAGTGTTGCGGCGTAGGATTAACGTCACGAGCAAAAGCAATGCGATCAGGAAACCGGCGATGTTAACTACCGAGAGTGAACGCGTCACGATCGAACCGGCAATCTCGTTTGCGTTGGGTAAACCAAACGATCGTAAGACGCCAAACGCAGCCGGCGCAACGACGGCGCCAAAGAACAGCGCGGCGCCAAACCAACACGCAAGCAGAATGAGTCGCGTAAAGTTCAAATGCTTCAACCTTCGTTAATCAAACTCATCAATGGTCGCACGAAGCCGAATCTGCGGCGGCACGATCTGAGGCTGCAACAACTCTCGTGGATCGGCGGCACTCAGCAACCACGACAACGCCGAGTCGAGTTGGGATTGATAGTCGTCGAGATCCAGTGACATGAAAACACTCACGCCGAGTCGTGCAAACTTCTCCTTTGCACGCAAATACATCTGCCGCGCGGCGCCGGGCCGGCCGATGTCGAGATGATGAAAAGCCACCGCCGATTGAATCATTGCCTGAAGAAACAGTTTCTCCTGTGGTCCAACCTCGCCCATCCAGCGTTCTTCCCAGGCGTCGTGCGCCGCATGAAATTCGCCCGCGTTGTAGAGATCGATCCCCGCGATGTACTCAACCGGATACGCGGAAACGTGCGCGTCGAGATAAGCACTTTCCAACTCAGACATTTCTTCGTGCATTGAGTCGCGCGGCGATGACCTTTGCAGCGGTCGCGCCAGCTCCGGTAGCGCCGCTGATCGTAGGAGCAATCGGATTCGACACGTCGCCGGCGGCAAAAACCATCGGCACGCTCGTCTCCTGTTCACTGCTCACCCGAATGTAACCTTTTTCATCGGTGACGAGCTGTTCGCGAAACAGTTCAGTATTGGGTTCGACGCCAATGCGAATCAACACGCCTCGCACTGCAATTTGAAACGGTTTGAGTCCCTCTTTGCGCTGGACCTCAACTGCCTGCACCTCTTCATCGCCAATGATACGCGTCAAGACAGACTCGGTGAAAACGGTGATGCGATGGCTTGATTGCAGACGCTGCGCAAGTTCGCGGCGAGCGCGCAGTTTCTTTCCGCGGTGCACAAGTGTGACAGTCGGGCAGACCTCCGCGAGCAGCAACGCATTCTCGACCGCCGCGTCGCCGCCTCCGACTACGCAAACATCTCGTCCGGCGAAGAGCTCTCGATCGCGCGTGCCGGATTCTATCATTCCCTTGCCGGCAAACTCTTTTTCACCAGGCACGCCGAGTTGTCTTGCTCTAACTCCGGTTGCGATCACGATCGCAATCGATTGCAAGCTTTCGCCGCTTTGTAAGATCAGGCGTTTCGCTTTCAAATCAATGGTCGCGATTGCGGTTTGCGTCCACAAGTCGAAGTCAGCCGCATCGACATCCTTCGCAAAAAGCTCCAGCAGTTCCTCGCCGTTGCGGGTCTCCAGGCCGAGGTAGTTTTTGATCGGGTTGTAGACGCGGTGGAGTTGTCCTCCGATTTGTTCGGCTTGTTCGAGAAGTAGCGTATCGAGGCCCAACTCGTCGCACCAGAAAGCTGTCGATAGCCCTGCTGGGCCGGCGCCGATGATGATTACGTCGTGCATCTTAGGTTACGGCGGCTAACGACTCCGACGTTTGCAAAACCGACACAACTTCTTCAGGGTCCAGGTGCGACGCGGCGAGCGTTCCGCTCGCGTCGAGAAACTTCACTGCCGACGTCATCTCATGGTGATCAGGCTGCCAACTACTGCTTCGATTTCTTTCCTTCGCGTTGAGCAACGGCAACACGTTCGTTAAATCGGGGCGCTTGATACGCGGGCGCACGACAGTTTCCGCCCATGAGTAATAAGGATAATCGAGACGATAGAACCAACCGCCGCTGGTCGGAATGGCTATGAGGAAGAGTTTGCCGCGCGCGAATTTCGAGATTGCGGTGTAGGGTGCGGCATGTTTCGTCGGACGGAAACCGGTGCCGTCAAACAGCCCGGGCGCTAGTGTTACGAGGGAGAGATCGGAATGCTCAGTAACTGTCGATTTACCACGCTCGAAACTCTCGATCGCAGCAGCAACGTTGTTCCAGCCTTCCCGCCAGAGGGGTTCGTAATCATTGATGTTGGAAAGCAAGCGCTCAACTTCAGGCAGCACGAGTTCATAAGCGCGCGCGTCGTCGTCAACCACCTCGCCCGCGAGAAACTGCGCCAGCGGCGAACCATCGTCGTTGTTTGGACTGGCCTGATCGGAGCCTTGAATCGCTATGCTTACACGCACGCCGTCGTCGCTGGAGTGTTCAGAAAAATCGCCGGCTTCGGCAGCGGCAATCAGAAGATCGCGATAAGCGAGTGCGCGTTCACCGGTGAGTACAGTCCAAACGGACAAGACGCCGTCCGTGTCAAAGTGATTGTTGGTGACGAGTTCAATACCGTTTGTTAGCGCCGCCCTGTTTGGCGAGGCCACGAGGTTGAGAGCGATCTCGGTTGAGGTGTCGGCCTTCAACTCGGCCGGCGTCGCATTTCCTTCCCAGTGTGAGAAGTGGATGCTGTTGTCGACGGTCCCATCAACTGATAACTTCGGAACGTTCTCGAGCGCGTCTGTGTAGAATTCGAATCTCATGGTGTCTCGCCTCATTTGCGGGAGGTTTTCGCAAAGTGTAGTGTAACGTGAATAATTGACGGGGGTAAAACATGGAAGAGATCACCTCAACTGAACTAAAGCAACGCCTGGACAAAGGCGACGACATTCAAATCGTCGATGTGCGCGAGGACAATGAGGTCGCGATCGGCCGCATTCCGAATTCGATCCATATCCCGCTGGGGCAGGTCTTGAACCGCATGAATGAGATCGATCCAAATCGCGAGACAGTCGTGCATTGCAAGATGGGCGGACGCAGTGCGCGGGCGATTGACGCGCTTCAGCGTTCCGGGTTTAAGGGGAAACTCGTGAATCTGAAGGGTGGAATTATTGGCTGGTCAAATGAGGTCGATCCGAGCGTGCCGAAATATTAACCAAAGAGGCGCCAAGATTTATTTCGTGATCCCCTCGAGTTCGATAAAGCGGCTCAGTTTAGTGATCACCATTCCCTCTTCACACTCCAACCGGCACGACAAAGCGGGCCGGTCATTCTCCTCGCTTTGCCCTTTTATGTGATACCAAACCTGGCAATTCGTACACTCACCGTTCCAACAGAAGTCGCCGTACGAAATCGTGTTGATGGACAGGTACTGAAAACAACGCAGCAGACGATTCTTTTCCGGCACGCTGACTTCTTTGCCCAACACTTCGATACTGATAAACCTCTCGTAAGGATCGAGCAGATCCGCCGCGCCTTCTTCCAGGCCGCTGCCTGCGCTTTGTTCACTCATAGGCAGCGGCAGTATAATCCCTCGCTGCTCAATTGGCTGCAAAAAACTCGGGGGGAAATCAATTTGGCCTTAGTTATCTACACCAAGCCGGGATGTCCTTACTGCCAGCAGGCGCGCGACTACTACAACTCCAAAGGCATTCCGTTTCTCGACTACGACGCGCAGAACGACAAGGCACGACGCGCGGAGATGTTTTCCTATTCCGGCGACGATCCAACCGTGCCGTGCATCGTGCAGGATGGTAAATATGTGGGCTCCGGTTGGGGAAATCCGCCTCGCGGTTGAACCGTCCACGATTAGCCGGCCGTGCGCCGGCAACATTACAAAAGCTGTCTCCCCCTTAATTAATTGTGCCCCTATTAGGAAAGGTGCTTTATGAAAAATCACTCCCGTCTACCCTTTCTGCTGGTGCTCTTTGTTACATGCGTTCTCTCGATCAATAGCAACGTCATCGCCCAATCGAATGGAGGAGCCCGCGCGCCTCAACCACCAATGGCCGAAAAGAAACCCAAGACTACGAATATTCACGGTGAAACTCTCGTCGACGATTACTTCTGGATGCGGGAAAAAACGAACCCCGCAGTGCTCGCTCATCTTCAAGCTGAAGACGCTTACGCGCAGGCGATGATGAAACACACTGTGCCGCTCCAGGAAAAGATCTACAACGAAATACTCAGTCACATTAAACAGACTGACACGAACGTTCCTTATCGCTGGGGAAACCACTTTTATTACACGCGCACCGAGGAAGGTAAGCAGTATCCGATCTTCTGTCGTAAGAAAGCTCTCGACGCGCCCGAAGAGATCGTGCTCGATCAGAATGAACTCGCCAAAGGTCACAAGTTCATGAGTATCGGCGCGTTTGTTCCCAGCGACGATGGAAATTTACTTGCTTACAGCACTGACGACACCGGATATCGCCAGTACACACTGCAGATCAAAGATCTGCGCACCGGCGAGATCTTCCCGGACAAAGTTGAGCGCGTGAATACTGTCGTTTGGGCCAACGACAACAAAACGCTCTTCTACGTCACTGAAGACGCGACGACGAAACGCAGTGACAAGTTTTTCCGGCACGTGCTCGGAACCGATAAATACGACCTCGTCTACGAAGAGAAAGACGACCTATTTGACATCGGCAACGGGCGCTCGCGCGATAAAGCAGTCATCTTCCTGGAAATTGCCAGCAAGACTTCAACCGAGGTGCGTTACCTGCTCGCATCCGAACCGAATGCCGAACCCAAAGTGATCATCCCGCGACAACCGGAGCATGAGTACGACGTCGATCACCGGAACAATCTCTTCTACATTCGCACGAACAAAGGCGCAAAGAATTTCCGCATCGTCACCGCGCCGGTGAATGATCCATCTGAGAAGAATTGGAAAGAGTTCGTGGCACACAACCCGGCGGTAAAAGTCGAAGGGATCAATCTCTTTGCCGAGCACGCGGTGTTGTCTGAGTGGGAAAACGGTCTGCAACAACTCGAAGTAATCAACTTCAAGACCAACAAGCGAAACCGGATTCAGTTTCCCGAGCCGGTTTACTCAGCAGGCTTATCGGCCAATCGTGAGTTCAACACTTCCGTCGTGCGGTATAGCTACAACTCGCTCGTCAGGCCCAATTCAACGTTTGACTACGACATGAACACCGGCAAAACGACCCTGCTAAAACAGCAGGAAGTGCCCGGTGGGTTTGACGCAAACAACTATCAATCCGAGCGAGTGTTCGCGACTGCTTCCGACGGAACAAAGATTCCGATGTCCATGGTCTATCGCAAGGGCGTCAAAATCGATGGGACGGCGCCGTTACTTCTTTACGGATACGGCTCGTATGGCGCCTCCATTCCGCCGGGCTTTGCTACAAGTCGTCTCAGCCTGCTCGATCGCGGCGTCATCTTCGTGATCGGACACATCCGCGGTGGGGGCGAGATGGGTGAAGAGTGGCGCCAGGCCGGCAGGATGATGAACAAGATGAATACGTTCACGGATTTCATCGCCTGCGCGGAAACGCTCATCAACAAGAAGTACACGTCGAAGGACCGGCTGGTGATTCAGGGTGGAAGCGCGGGCGGCTTGCTGATGGGCGTCGTTAGCAACCTGCGTCCGGATCTTTTCAAAGCAGTCGTGTCGCAGGTGCCATTCGTGGACGTGCTGAACACGATGCTCGACGCGACCATACCGTTGACGACCGCCGAATATATCGAATGGGGCAATCCGAATGAAAAAGCCGCGTTCGAATACATGAAGAAGTATTCGCCTTACGACAACATCGCGAAGAAAGATTATCCGGCGATGCTCGTAAAGGTTTCGTTGAACGATAGCCAGGTGCCGTATTGGGAAGGCACGAAACTCGTCGCAAAATTGCGCGAAATGAAGACTGACAAGAACCCGTTGCTGTTGAAGGTCAACTTCGGCGCGGGCCACGGCGGCGCTTCCGGCCGTTACGATGCATTGCGCGAAGTCGCGTTTGACTATGCGTTTATGCTCTGGCAAATGGGAGTGACGGAGTAAGCTATCCACAGATTACTCGATTGAATCTGGTAATCTGTGGGTAGGATAGTTGATGATCGGCTCCACGCTGGGCAATTACAAAATCCTCGAGAAGCTCGGTGAGGGCGGACAGGGCACGGTCTATAAAGCGGTCGATTCAAAACTCGGCCGCACGCTCGTCATCAAAGTCCTCCCCGCCGAACTGACCGCGCGCGAAGCCAATCTCAAGCGTTTCGAACGTGAAGCGCGCCTGGCCTCAGCCCTCGATCATCCAAACATCTGCACCATCTTCGACCTCAACGAAATCAACGGCATTCACTTCATCGCGATGCAGTACATCGAGGGCCGCAACGTGCGGCAACTCGTGAATGGTCGCCCGCTTTCGCTCGAAAGCGCTTTGTCGATCGCGTTGCAAACAGCCGAGGCACTCGCCGCCGCACATTCGCGCGGCATCATTCACCGCGACATCAAAGCCGGCAACGTCATGGTTACTCCGACCGGCCAGGTCAAGGTGCTGGATTTTGGCCTCGCAAAACTGCGCACGATGAAGACTGACAACAACCCGCTGTTGTTGAAAGTTAACTTTGGCGCTGGTCACGGCGGCGCGTCCGGACGTTACGACGCCCTGCGTGAAGTTGCCTTTGACTATTCCTTCATGCTCTGGCAAATGGGTATCTCGGATTTACAGGGATTCGGAACGGATAAGACGGTTAAGAATTGATCGGATCCACGCTGGGGAATTACAAGATTCTCGAGAAGCTCGGTGAGGGCGGACAGGGGACGGTCTATAAAGCTGTCGATTCAAAACTCGGCCGCACGCTCGTCATCAAAGTGCTGCCCGCCGAGCTGACTGCTCGCGAAGCAAATCTCAAACGTTTCGAACGCGAAGCGCGCCTCGCCTCAGCGCTCGATCATCCCAACATCTGCACGATCTTCGACCTCAACGAGATCAACGGCATCCACTTCATCGCAATGCAATACATCGAGGGGCGAAATGTGAGGCAACTTGTCAACGGTCGCCCGCTCTCGCTGGAAAGTGCCTTATCGATTGCATTGCAAACCACAGACGCACTTGACGCTGCACATGCTCGCGGCATCATTCATCGCGACATTAAAGCGGGCAACGTGATGGTGACGCCGACGGGGCAGGTCAAGGT
>JBKPPH010000035.1:0-10154 GCA_046733535.1 Acidobacteriota bacterium | reverse complement strand
AGTAAAGACAACGCGGTGTTGCGCGATGAAGTTTTGAGCCTGCTCAAGGCGCAGGAAAAAGCGTCGAACTTTATGGAACGCTCGGCGATCAAAGTTGCGGCCGGAGCCCTCGCGCAGGACTCAAATCTCACGACTGCCTTTTCACTCGCCGGCAAAGAGCTCGCCAACTACAAGATCGAAAAACTGTTAGGCGCGGGCGGCATGGGTGAAGTCTATCTCGCGCGTGACAGCAAACTGAACCGCATGGTTGCGCTCAAAATCCTGCCGTGGCAGTTCGTCGCACACGCCGAACGCCTCGCTCGCTTTCAACGTGAAGCACGCGCACTTTCCTCACTCAATCACCCAAATCTGATCACGATTTATGAAGTCGGACAAGCCAATCATCTTCACTTCATCGCGATGGAGTTTGTCGAAGGCCAAACGCTCTCCTCACTGCGAGACAAACTAAGTCTCAGAGAGCTCCTATCGATCATGGCCCAGGTTGCAGAAGCTCTGTCGGCCGCGCATCAGGCCGGCATTGTTCATCGCGATATAAAACCTGAGAACGTGATGGTGCGTCCCGATGGTTATGCGAAGGTCCTCGATTTTGGTCTCGTGAAACTGAACGAAATCGCCAGTGGTGAAGACGCAGCGAACACGCGAGCCGGCGTTGCCATGGGAACGTTGGCTTACATGTCGCCGGAACAAGCGACCGGCGAGCCCGTCGATCATCGAACGGACATCTGGAGTTTGGGCGTGGTGTTGTATGAACTTGCGACTAAGAAGCGACCCTTCTCCGGCGAGACGCGTCAGGCAACTGTAAACGCGATCCTCTCGCGCGAGCCCGACTCCGCGACCGCTATCGACGCAACTCTGCCGCGCGGACTCGAT
Organism: Acidobacteriota bacterium; assembly: GCA_046733535.1. Lineage (GTDB taxonomy): Bacteria > Acidobacteriota > Blastocatellia > Pyrinomonadales > Pyrinomonadaceae > PSRF01. The sequence continues at coordinate 9,284 of JBKPPH010000035.1, read as the reverse complement.
CTCATTCTCAACAAAGCACTCGAAAAAGATCGCGAACTCCGCTACCAGACTGCTTCCGACTTCCGGGCCGACATTCGTCGCCTGCTGCGAATGATCGACTCTTCAGCCACGGCCCCGAATGCACGGCCGATCACCGGTGCGTTTCCAACGCCCGTGCGGCGTTCGTGGTTATGGCCCGTCATCATCACGGCGGCTGTTTTGCTATCTGCCGGAGGAGTTCTGGGCGGCTGGTATTACATCAATGCAAAACCCGCCGCGCCCGACTGGTCGCGCGCGGTGCATCTGCAACTCACAAACCAGCAGGGGATCGAATTCTTTCCGACATTCAATCCCGACGGTAAGAGTTTTGTTTACGCAGGCCAGCAAAACGGAAATTTCGATCTGTTCGAACAGCGTGTCGGCGGCAAAAATGCAACGTCGTTAACGCCGAACACACCGACTGACGAGAGCGAGCCCGCGTTTTCTCCGAACGGCGAACGTATCGCATTTCATTCCAATCGCGAGCCCAAAGGAATTTATGTGATGGAGGCGACCGGCGAAAACGTTCGACTCGTCATGGCGGGTTGTTATCACGCTTCATGGTCGCCTGATAGCAAGCAGATCGTTTGCAGCACTAAGGGCCAGAGCGCGCCTGCGACACGCAATACGCTTCCGAGCACGTTATGGATCGTCGATGTTGAGACAGGCGCGAAGCGCATGCTTTGTGAGTACGACGCGATGCAGCCGTCCTGGTCTCCAAACGGCGGTCGCATCGCATTCTGGTTCATGCGGCCAGGCGTTGGTCGAAGTGACATTGCGACAATTTCCACCGGCGGAGGTGAGATCGAGGTCGTCACGCAGAATGCTTCCACCAATTGGAACCCGGTCTGGTCTCCCGATGGAAATTTTCTCTACTTCGCGAGCGACCGCGCCGGCAACATGGGTTTTTGGCGCGTGCCGATCGATCAGCAAACAGGAAAGGTGAAGGGAGAAGCCGAAGTGGTGTTGACGCCTTCGGCATACAATCGCCATTTGAGTTTTTCGCGTGATGGGCGGCGGATGATCTACGTCCAAACTGATCAGCGATCGAATATCCAGGGCGTCAAGTTTGATCCACAGCGCGAGAAGACGATTGGCGATCCGTTCTGGATCACGCGTGGCGATCAGCAAATCGTACGCCCGCAACTTTCGCCTGACGGTACGAGGTTCGTGATGAGAGTGCCTCGCCGGACGCAGGACGACGTCGTCGTCGTGCAACGTGACGGAACAAACTGGCGCGACCTCACTAACGATAAGTTCTTCGATCGTTATCCACACTGGTCGCCGGATGGGAAAAGGATCGCGTTCACGTCGGATCGGACCGGCCACTATGAAATCTGGACCATGAACGCCGACGGAACAGATCTTCGTCAATTTAGTTTTAATAGCACCGGGGATACTTCGTTTCCACTCTGGTCTCCGGATGGCGCGCGCATACTCTCCAATCGCAACCGCTCGAACGTCGTCAGCGACCTTAATAATCAGACGCTGCTGTCACTGCCGCCCGCGGGAAACAACAGTAACTTTGTCGCGTGGGATTGGTCGCTGGATGGTAAAAAATTGATTGGGACGCTTTCCGGCAGCGAAGTGGCTTACTTTTCATTCGAGACGAATCAGTACGAGAAGGTGGCGAACGTCGGCGCTGTTCCGATGTGGCTTCCTGACAGTTCCCGGTTTATCTTTCTGCTTGAAGGCAAAATTTATCTTGGTGACATTTCGACAAAGCGGCTGCGCGAAATATTCTCCGTGAAAGAGGGAAGCATCACCAGCGTCGCCGTCTCGCGCGACAGTCAACTTATTTACTTTACCGTACGCTCAGACGAGAGCGACGTCTGGTTACTAGACCTGCAATGAAAGCTTTTCACGCACAGACGCGAAGGCGGAAAAGCTACATCCCGGCTTGCGTCTTTGCGCCTTTGCGTGAACACTTCCTTAAGTATGAATCTATCAGATATCAAACGTTTATTTGATTACACCCAATGGGCAAATGGTCTGGCGATGGATGCCGCGGCGAAGTTGCCCGATGAACATCTGCGCCGCGACGTCGGGATCAGTCACAAATCGATTCTGGGAACGCTAGTGCACATGGCCGGCGCAGAATGGATTTGGATTGAAAGGTGGCACGGACGGTCTCCCACGAAAGATCAGGCCTGGTCGTTATGGAGTACTGAAGCCTGTCCTGATCTCGATACCTTGCGGGCACGTTGGGGCGAGTTCATTGACCAGCGTGCGCAATACATTTCAGAATTGCACGAGTCGGCACTCGCCGCCGAATTGTCCTTCAGACTTCTCAGCGGCGATCCAAGCTCGATGGCCCTCGTCGATCAAATGCAGCACGTTGCCAATCACGCAACGCTGCATCGCGGGCAAATCGTGGGAATGATTCGCCAGCTCGGTATCGATCCGCCTTCGACCGATTTGATTTTTTACTTACGACGAGAGATATCGCCTAAGTAGGTTTGTAGCCGGGAACGGTGTCACGGCGTTTGGGGAAGAGAAGCGACAGCACAATCGACAACGCGATCACGAACCCAATCACTCCCAACGAGATCGTAATCGGAAACTTGCCGCCAAACAGATCGTTCAGCCACACCATCTTCAATCCGACAAACACCAGCACCACTCCGAGACCATACTGAAGCAAGTGAAACTTATCCACAGCTCCCGCCAGCATGAAATACAGCGCGCGCAATCCGAGAATCGCGAAAATGTTTGACGTAAAAACTATCAGCGGTTCGCTCGTGATGGCGAAGATCGCGGGCACTGAATCGACGGCGAAGACAATGTCTGTCGCTTCGAGGAAAATGAGTCCGACCAGCAACGGCGTCGCGTAAAGCCGTCCATTCACGCGAGCCAGGAAGTTGCTGCCATGCAGCTCATTTGTGACCGGAAGAACACGGCGCAGCAGTCGAATCAACAGGTTCTTCTCGGGGTTGACTGACTGATGCCGCGCGAAGCAGATCTTTAAGCCGGTGAAGATTAGAAAGCCACCGAAGACGAGAACGACCCAGTGATATTGCATCAGCGCCGCGCCGAGTGCCACGAAGATGGCGCGAAACACGAGTGCGCCGAGAATGCCGTAAAAGAGCACGCGATGCTGGTACTTTGACGTGATGCCGAAGTAACTGAAAACCATCACGAACACGAAGATGTTGTCGACTGAGAGCGCTTTCTCGATTAAATAGCCGGTGAAGTATTCGAGTGAGACACGCCACGCCGCAGCGTTTGGATCAAACCCCGGAATCGCCATCAGCCGCGCGTCTTGTGGAAACTTCCACAACGCGTATTGATAGAGCAGCACGTTGAAAATCAGTGCGAGGGAGATCCAGACGACGGTCCAGATCGCGGCTTCGCGAAAGCTTACAGCGTGTGCTTTACGATGGAAGACTCCGAGATCCAGAGCCAGGAGGACGAGTACGAGTCCAACGAAACTCAGGTAGAACCACCAGTACTCGGAAAACGGAAACAAAACGTCCATGCTCTCAATGTCCTTTCGCTTGCGAACACAAGCAAAATCAGGCAATCACGCAAATAAAAAAACCTTTTGCGCGCTGCACGCGGCAAAAGGTCTTGATCATTGAGCTTTGGACTCACCCGTTGAGCCGGGCGCAAACGGTGCGCCGTGTTGACGACTCAAGGTCCCGAAGTACTGGGCGATCTACTCCCCTTTTGAAACAGCATCGTTATAGCAAACCGAGCCACAGCGAATCAATTCCCGCCATAAGAAAGCACAAAAAGCGCAAACTTTAGCGAAGACGCGCATGCTCTTGCACAAAATCGAAGAAATCCTTTGTGCTTTTTTGTGGCTGAAATACATTGAAAGCAAAGCTGTCGCTATAATTGGGCCTCATCGATGCTTACGCTCCTTTTTATAGCGCTTGTCTTTTTCCTGGTCTTCGCGAACGGTTTCTTTGTGGCCTCGGAGTTTGCCCTCGTCGGCGTGCGTCGCTCGCGAATCGAGATGCTGGCGGAAGAGGGAAATCCCCGCGCGCGCCGCTTGCTCGAACTGCTCAACGATCTGAACGGCTACATCTCTGCTACTCAGCTCGGCATCACCATGGCTTCGCTGGCGCTCGGCTGGATCGGAGAGCCAGTCGTCGCGCATTTACTCGAAGCGCCACTTCGCGGTCGCGTGTCTGACATTACGTTGCACAGTATTTCGTTTGCGATCGCATTCTCGATCATAACTTTCCTGCACATCGTGCTTGGCGAACTCGCGCCAAAAACTCTGGCCCTGGAACGCGCGGAAGGAGTTGCCCTCGCGATCTCGTGGCCCATGCAGGCGTTCTACAAATTGTTTCGCTGGCCCATACGCTTGCTCGACTGGTCCGGCACGCGCGTAGTACGTCTCTTCGGACTTCATCCGAGTAACGACCACACGTCGGTGTACACGGAAGACGAGCTTCGCCGCCTCGTCGACATCTCGCGACAAAGCGGACACCTTCAGCCTGAAGAGCAGCAGTTGATTCATAGAGTTTTCGAATTCTCCGAAGCTGAAGTGCGTGAAGCGATGGTGCCACGCATGCAGGTCGAGGCGCTTCCGATTACGGCGACTGTGAAAGAGGCGAGAGCTTTGTTTCTCAGCACCGGATACTCGCGTCTGCCCGTTTATGGAGAGCGGCTCGACGACATCTTGGGGCTACTGTTTAGAAAAGACGTCGACATGGGCCGGATCAATAACGATTCGTTTGATCTGCGCGGCCTGCTGCGTCCACCTGTGTTCATGCCTGCGACGGCTTCGCTTGGCGAAGCACTGCGCAAGATGCAAACGTCGCGCGTGCATTTCGCGTTCGTGGTTGACGAACACGGCGGCCTGGAAGGCATTCTCACACTCGAGGATCTGCTCGAAGAGATCGTTGGTGAGATCAATGATGAGTACGACGAGGAAGTGCGCGAGCAGATCAGGAAAGAAGGCGAGTCGTATATCCTCGACGGCATGCTTTCGGTACGCGACGCGAACCGCCGTCTGAAGTTGGCTCTACCCGAAGACGGCCGCTACACGACGATCGCGGGTTTTTTGATGGATTACGCCGGACGCGTATTGGATCGCGGTGACCGGCTTAGTTACGACGGCGGCGTTTTCGAGATTGAAGAAGTTGAGAACAGACGTATTTGTCGCGTGAGATTTTCGCCGGCTGGTGTGAAAGAGAAAACGAACGCCGTTGCTCAGTCGTTGATTATCGGTGCTTCGTCGCTGTTGGTGATCCCAAACTTGTAAGTGGCGGCCAGCGAGAGCAGCGCCGCTACTGCAAGCGTGCCGGGAGCGAGCAGCGGGTTCGCGCCCGCGACGCCTTTCCACATCAGTCGATTCAACGTCGCATTCGGTTGAATCTCGCGTTCGAAGGCGATGTTGTTGGAAACGTGCTCGTAAACACCAAACATGCTGCCAGCAATCACCAGCAGCATGGACCAACGCAGTAACGTCACTGTCATTGGTCCACGACGAGCGAGCACGGCGAGCGTGACCAACATACCAAGTCCGGCGAAAGCAAACGCCAGCCACTGAATCGCATCCTGGTGGTGATTGACGAGAAACAATTCGACGATCGTCCCTGCGAAAAGCATCGCCGAGAAAACGAGCAGGAAGAGTCGCAGACGCCGTAATATTTCCGCGGTGCTCATTGCTGGGCCAGGTAAGTTCGCGCAGTCTCTCGCTCGGCTGCGGATACTTTGTCAGACAGCTTGGTCAGAAATGCATCTGCCGAGGCATACGGCCGGCCTGCAATCAACGCTTCCGCCTCTGTTTGATCGAGTCCCGGAATCTGCATCAATGTCGGCGCATCGGCCTGGTTAATGTCTATCGGCACGTAGATATACTTTTCGTAATCGGCGACGACAGGCGGAGCAACATACTTACCAATCTCGCGCCGGAACACCTGGATGCTGCGATACGGCCGGTACTCCTCAAACTCATGGACCATCCGATTGCTAAAGTTTGGAATAGTACTCATGAATTCCTGACCGGAGGCTGTATTGACGTTGAGTTTGGCGCGCGGCGTGTTCGTCGCGGCGGCTGAGCCGGCGGGCGACGCAGCGGGCGAAGTTGCCGGGGCCGCTGAATTGGTCGATACCGTTTGGTTGTCCCTGGCGCAGGCGCCGAAGCAGATGGTTGATAGGACCAGAACGGCGAGCGACGCAGATCGAGATACGAGTCGAAGCATTTTTCTTCCCTTCGAAAATCGCGATTGAACTCAGGGGGTGCGACGGATTATACGCATAAACTAGCGTTCGATTGAAACCACTGAAGGGTCGGCGCGTGGCGGTTGCTTGTGCTAACCTCGTCGCATTCCAGGTTCAAGAGGTGAGTTCATGCAATACGAGAGTCGCTACCGCCGGCGCGCCGTGCTACTGGTGTTTGTCATAGGTTTGGTTGTAGTAACAGTCTTCAGGATCTCTTCGGCTGCGCTCACAGCCAATGGTCCAGCACCGCAACAGGACGTAATCCGTTTGGAAAACCGCATTACGCAACTCGAACAGCGCTTATTTTCGATCGAAACGGGCCTGCGTACGCTCGAGCAGCAGTCGCGAATCACGAGCGCAAGTTCGCGAGGTGTCAGCCCGGAGGACATCGCTCTTTTGCGCGCGGAAATCCAAACGCTCGAGCGCCGGCTTGTAGACGACGAGTGCGGATTGGCGAAACTGGATGAAAGAACTTTATCTCCAGCCGCACGAAGGAAGTCTGGCGACCCATGCCGCGCGAACGTCGATACGCCGCTGCGTCTACCGGAGCGGCGCCAGTAGTCAGGTCACTTTAGACAGGATTTACCTATGGATCGCCACCGTTTCCTAGTATGGTTGTTGCGGTTAGCAGGGTCGATTGAAATACTCGCATTCATAGCGGTCGTGATGCCGCGCTCGTGGATGGAGACAGCGCACGCGTGGCTCGGTATGGGCGACATGCCTGGTGGACCACTCATCATGTTCATGATCCGCCAGGCGTCCTACACCTACGGCATGCATGGAATTTCTCTGTGGGTTATCGCCTCGAACGTCGAGCGCTTCCGCCTGCTCGTACTGCTCAATGGCATCGCCTTTTTAATCGCTGGCCCAGTCTTCTTTTTAATTGATTACACCTCGGGCATGCCTTTATGGTGGACGTTGGGAGACACGCTTTCATGTGCGTTTTTCGGTGCGGCGCTATTGTGGCTCAGCAGAAATTCCAAGACACGCAAAATCTTGTAATCCTGTCTATGATTAACCAAATATAGAGAGGTCGCATGGACCTTCCATTAACACCTTTAGAATTTGCGCGTCGCACACGTAAGTTGTATCCGGAGCGCGAAGCTGTCGTCGATGGCGATTTGCGCCTGACTTACGCGCAATTTTTTGAGCGCTGCGATCGTTGGTCGATGGCTTTGCGGTCGCTGGGAGTAAGACCAGCCGATCGCGTCGCCTACATCGCTCCCAATACTCACGCGATGCTCGAGTCGTTTTATGCTGTTCCGCAGCTTGGCGCGGTCCTCGTTCCGCTCAACTACAGGCTAATCGCGGCTGACTTTGTTTATTTAATCAACCACAGCGGCGCTCGTGTGGTCTGCGCGCACTCTGACTATCTCGATTGCATAGACGAGATCCGTGCGGAACTACCAAACGTGACGTCGTTCGTTGCGCTCGAAGGTACAAAGCCGGGCTGGCTGGATTATGAAACGCTACTCCGAGACGCCCCTGCCGATAGCCCAATGGAATTGCCGCTCATCAACGAAAGCGATCTGCTGACAATCAACTACACCAGCGGCACGACGTCGAAACCCAAAGGCGTGATGATTACGCATCGCAACGCGTATCTGAACGTCATCGGAACGCTCATTCACCATCCGATGACGATGGCGGATCGCTATCTTTGGACGTTGCCCATGTTTCACGCTAACGGCTGGACGTTCGTATGGACCGTTACCGCTGCCGGCGGCACACACGTTTGCCTGCGAAAAGTCGATCCGGTCGCCGTCTTCAACCAGATCGAACAAGAGTCTGTCACGATGCTCTGCGCTGCGCCGACGGTATTGATTAGCATCGCGAATGGACCAGAGGAGCTGAGACGCACTGTGCGCCCGGGCGTGCGCGTCATGACCGCCGGCGCTCCGCCCGCAGCTACAACTATCGAGCGAATCGAAGGCGAATTGGGTTGGGTAATCACGCACGCGTATGGCCTGACTGAGACTTCTCCTTTCATTACCATCTGCGAATCGAGACCTGAATACGAAGAACTGTCCGGCGCGCAGAGATCTGTGATCAAAGCGTGTCAGGGAGTTGAACTGCTGACTTCCGGTGAACTTCGCGTAGTTGACGAAGCAGGCATTGAAGTGACACACGATGGTCACTCGCTCGGCGAAATCGTTGTGCGCGGTAACGTCGTGATGAAAGGTTATCACGAAGATCCCGAGGCGACGTCGCGCGTGATTAGAGACGGTTGGTTTCACACCGGCGATGCGGCCGTCGTTCACGAGAGCGGCTATGTCGAGATTCGCGACCGGATGAAAGACGTGATTATCAGCGGCGGCGAAAACATTTCTTCAGTCGAGGTAGAAGGGGCGATGCTGCGCCATCCAGCGGTCCAGGAGGTCGCCATCGTCGGGCTTCCGCACGAACGCTGGGGCGAGGCGCCACAGGCGTTTGTCGTGTTGAAGGCCGGGGCTAGCGTTAGCGAAGAGGAACTGCGAGAATTCGCACGTAACAATCTCGCGCATTTCAAGGCGCCGCACGGCGTTACGTTTCTATCGGAGTTACCCAAAACGGCCACCGGGAAGGTGCAGAAATATGTGCTTCGCGGACGACCGGCAATCGTGAAGCAGTAGCAGCCACAAAGAACCACAAGATTAAATGATGTCGATTTCGAGACTGCTCGTTCGACTTACAAGTGAGGGTTTCATGAACCTTTCGGCGCGGCGTGCGTATGCCTGATAACCGCTCCAGCTTCGACTGTCAGTTTAAGAAGGTGAACTGCCGATGAAGTATGCCAAGCTAATTTTCAAGAATGTACTGCGAAACAAACGACGGACTTTGCTCACGATTTCGAGTCTGGTTGTGTCGCTTTTTCTGATCATAAGTCTGGCCACTATCCTGACTGAGTTCGAGCGAGGCACCGAGGAAGCGAGTCCGCTGCGACTCGTTTCGCGTCACGCGGTTTCGCTTGGGTTCGTCATACCGATGGCGCATCTCCAGAAGATGAAGACCGTGCCGGGCGTTAAGGAAGTGATGCCGTTCAGTTGGTTCGGCGGCATCTACAAAGACGAGCGAAACTTTTTCGCTAACTTCGCGGTGGACGCGCG
>JBKPPH010000034.1:0-5814 GCA_046733535.1 Acidobacteriota bacterium | reverse complement strand
CTGTGAACGGTGGATCTTCGCCGGTGAAACTCGCTGCTTCGGTTCTAAATGCAAGCGCACTTCCTCGCACAGTCGCAATGCTTCCCGGCGCGATCTTTGTGCGTTCAGGCTCACGTCCCTGTGCAGCAGCGTTGAGAACGGTTGCCACACCGAACTTCGGACGCGGCGCAATCGACGCTACATAAATCTCGCTATTGTTTCGCAGGTCATCATCGCTAACAGCCCCGGAAAGAACGCGTGGAAAATTGAACGCGATGCTTGAACCGTCGAAATTGAGCGAAGAGACAACTTCGGCAGTCGCCGACGACGGCGCATTTGTGATCTGCTGCACCTGATTACTTGGCAGGTCGAGAACATACAGCTCGACACCGCCATCGCTCGTATTAGAAACTCTGCGTCGCGTTGCGAAAGCGACGCGTTTTCCATCGCCGCTGATCGTCGGTTGCAGCTTGACGTCGACAGTTCTCGATCCGAGGTTAGTTAATTGACGGATCGAATCATCGCGTCCATCGAACATGAACACCTGCGTCTGGTTCGGCCCTGTTGACGCCGAATAGACTAGCCGCATTCCGTCGTTGCTAACCGCCCGACCTTCTACGAGTGATAACTCAGCCACATTCGCTGCCACCACTCGACTCGTCAACGTTCGCGTATCAATCAGTAATAAATCCGCGTGATCCGCGGTTAAACTCCTTCTCTTATAAAACACCCGCGAACCATCACCACTGATCTTCGGACTACTCGCCGTCGAATCTTCGTTCAACGGCGTGAATTTCTGCTCCAGCGTGTCGTAAAGAAAAATCTTTCCGTTCAAAGCAAACGCGACGGTGCGACCGTCACTCGTGACAGACGGCTGAAAGCTTCCATCCGTAAGTCGTGACACACCGGCGGCAGGCTGTGTGTCCGTCAACTGATTGAGCTTCACACCATCAAACAGATAGATTTCCGAATTTCGATCCGCATTGTGACCCACCAGATCCTCAGTTGACGCAAAGACGACGATCTTTCCATCGCCCGACATCGCCGGACAAACGGCACGCGTGCTCCCGAGCTGGACAAACGACGAAAGATCACCGCGCACCAAGTGAAATGTGGTGCTCATGCCCGTGTTTGCCATATCAGCAGACGACTCAAAGACGACCGTTCGCCCGTCATCGCTGAGCGTCGGATTTAAGTTGACTGCGTGTTCAGGTGTATTTGTGAGCCGCGTTAAAGTCGCGGCGGACTGCGGCACCAAACCAGAACCGATAGTGAAAAGAAGACCGGCGATGAGGAACCACGTTGTGAGACGAAGCATAGTGAGGCTGCTCCTTGCTGAAATTTTTCTGCGCATTTTACACGTCGTTTGAAAATATTCAAGAAGAATCTTGTGCCGGTGGTATGCTCACCGCATGAAAGTTCTCATGAGTGGTTCGCATGGGCTCGTCGGCGAAGCGCTGATCAACTCGGTGACAAACGATGGCCATGAAATCGTCAGACTCGTGCGCCGCGCCGCATCTGCCCGCGAACTCGAGTGGCACCCAAATCAGGGACACATCGACACTCAACAGCTCGAGGGATTTGACGTGGTGGTCCACCTTGCGGGCGAGAAGATCGCGAGCGGTCGTTGGACAGAGGCGAAGAAACGTGCCATTCGCGAAAGCCGCGTCAAAGGAACATCCGTGCTGAGTGAATCACTCGCACGGTTATCACAACCTCCGTCACTCTTCATCAGCGCTTCTGCAATCGGTTATTACGGCGATCGCGGCGATGAGTTGTTAACCGAGCGAAGCGCTCCGGGCGACGGTTTTCTACCGAGCGTCTGCATCGACTGGGAGAACGCAACGAGGCCCGCGGTCGAGAAAGGAATCAGGACCGTCCTGACGCGCTTCGGAATCATTCTCGATCGTAACGAAGGTGCGCTGGCGAAGATGCTGCCACCTTTTCAGATGGGAATCGGGGGCAAGGTCGGGAATGGAAAACAGTGGATGAGCTGGATCGCGTTAGACGATGTCGTTAGTGGCGTAAAATTTTTAATGCGAGAGCCATCACTACACGGCCCCATCAACTTTGTAGCGCCAAATCCTGTGACCAACGCCGAATTCACGAAAGCGCTTGGACGAGCCTTGTCGCGACCGACAATCTTTCCGGTGCCTGCATTCGGCGCTCGCCTCGCGTTTGGCGAAATGGCTGATGCGCTTCTGCTCTCGAGCCAGAAAGTGAAACCAGCAGTCTTAAACGACAAGGGCTTCACCTTTGGCTGGCCCACGTTGGCGCCCGCATTAAAACATCTTCTGGAACACAGATGAACGCGGATGAAAAACACGGACCAGATCTGTATAAAATCCGCGTTCATCCGCGGCTAAATTCGGGTAAGGCCTGAAACACCTCGAGCGCGTATTTCACATTCCCGAACGGCGCCGAAACCTGCACGCCCTGAATCTCGTCGCGCACTTCCAACAACGACTCACGCGCGATCTTCAACCCTTCATCCCGGCCCGCTTCCTTGCTGATGTTCGAAGCTTCACGCATGCGGTCCATGATCGACGGCGTGACGCGCACGCCCGGAACTTCGTTGTGCAAAAACTCCGCGTTGCGATACGAGACGAGCGGCCAGATGCCTGCGATCACCGGAATGCGCACGTGCTCGACGCGTTTCAGAAAATCGCGCAACTGGTCCGTATCAAACACCGGCTGCGTGATCGCGTACTGCGCGCCGGCTTCAACCTTCCATTCGAAGCGTTTGATCTCTTCGTCGAGATTGATCGCTCCCGGGTTGACGCCGACACCGATGCAGAACGCTGTCGGCTCACCGATGGGATTGTTTCCGAGGTCGAGACCATGGTTCAGCTTGTTCACCATGTTCGTTAGACCGATTGAATCGATATCGAATACGGCGGTCGCGTCCGGGTATGGCCCCATCTTTGGCGGATCGCCCGTGATGACGAGGATGTTGCGGAGGCCGAGCGCGGCCGCGCCAAGCAGGTCCGACATCATGCCGAGCAGGTTTCGATCGCGACAGCAGTAATGCAGCACTGACTCGATTCCGATCTGCTGTTCGACGAGCACCGCGGTCGCAATGGCACTCATGCGCGACTGCGCGCGTGCGCCGTCCGGTATATTCACGCCGTCAACGCCGGCTTCTTTGAGAAGACGAATCGAATCCAGCGTCTTCTTCGCGTCCACTCCTTTCGGCGGCAGTACCTCAACCGAAGTAACAAACTCACCGCGCGCGATTTTTCGTCCCCACGCGGAACGCTCTTCAGGCGGCACAACGTGAATGTCAGACGGCGTAACGTCAACCGTGACCGTTCCGCCGGCGCTGAAAGCTATTCGCTGAGCGCGCGGTGAAGCTGCGCGTACGGAATCCGAAATCAGTTTGATGTGTGACGGGGTCGTGCCGCAGCAGCCGCCGATAAACTTCGCGCCGGCCTGGATGAACCGCTTCGCAAACTTCGACATGTACTCCGGCGAGCACATGTAAAACTGCCGTCCCTGCACGTCGCGCGGGAGTCCCGCGTTCGGCTGCGCCGACAACTTCTTCTTTGTGATTGCGCGCATCTTCTCCAGCGCGCTCAAAATGATTGCTGGTCCAACGCCGCAGTTCAGTCCGATAACATCCGCGCCCCACATATCAAGACGTTCGGTGAAGAGTTCAGGCGTGGTGCCGAACATCGTATTGCCGTCAGTCATGATGGTCATCTGCGCGATAATCGGCAGGTCGCAGATTTCCCGCACCGCGGCTATTGCCTGCCGAATCTCGGAGACATCGGAAAACGTTTCGAGACAAAACAGATCGACGCCGCCTTCCAGCAATGCTTCAGCCTGTGCTTTGAACATGTCGCGAGCTTCGTCGTACGACGTTGGACCATACGGCTCGATGCGTACGCCGAGTGGGCCAATCGCTCCGGCAACGTAGGTGTGATCGCCGGCGGCCTCGCGGGCCAGCTTGGCCGCGAGCGCGTTGATCTCGTGCAGACTTCCTTCGAGCCCGTACTGCTGAAGTTTGTGGGCGGTGGCGCCGAAGGTATTGGTCTCGATGATGTCGGCGCCGGCGCGAATGTATTCCGAATGAACCTCGCGGACGAGGTCAGGATTACTAAGGTTCAGCTCGTCGTAGCAGCGGTTGATGTAGACGCCTTTGGCGTAGAGTTGCGTCCCCATTGCGCCGTCGACGACGAGCATGCGATCGCTGGAGAGAAGTTCTTTGAATGGTTGCATGATCGGATTGCCGATGAATTGCCGATTGCCAGAACAATGCGGGGTCAAACCAATGGGCCATCGGCAACTGGCAATTGGCAATGAAAAAGCCCCGCGCTAACAACACGGGACTTCAAATCGGTTGAAGTTTTCGGGTTTCTTTCAGGCTGCCCGAGCTGTTTAGCTGGTTATTTTACGTGGCCGCAAGTCGCCTTAACTCACCACGCTTTTCAATCGGTGCTTATACGCCCCGCACGCGGCGACTGTCAAGTTCCCGAGGGAATGTCTGCCATTAAGACGTGATAATTCGAGGGGGCCTACTTGCCATCGCACAAGAACGAGGTGTACCAGGTCGTACGCGTCTCATCTGAAATGTAGTGCGGCCGTCTCTTGTTACTAAAGGCTGTAAGTGAAGCTTGAATACATGAGGCAACACATGGGTCGGCCTCGCCCTTCAGAGCCTGAGTCAAGATCTGATGGGCGGACCGCCCTCCGATCAGTGCGATGCAAAACACTGCATACCGTCTGGTATAACGATCCGGATGCTGTTTCAGGACAGTTTGTAGTTTTGGCAGTGCTATCTCACCCATGGCTATCACCCCACCCAAAGCGGGATGATGATTGAAAGGGAAACCGCTTCCGTCATGCACATCGAAGTTTGCGATTAATAGGTCGAGAGCTTCAGTGGCCTTGAGATCACCTAGCAGTCGCGTGCCGTAATGCCAGAGAAAAAACTGAGGAGTACCGCCGGTCAAATCAAGTCGTGGCTGATCCATGGCCGACAGCAAATTTGTCACAACTTGTTTTCGACATGCAGGCGCACGGTCAGCATCTGCTCGCAGAAGAGCCACAGCTTTTTGCTGCTCGTCGTATGTGCCGGACGAAAGAGCCCGCACAGCGGTCAAGACCTGGCTGACTGACAAGCAATCTTGAGACAGACCTGAACTCCGAGGCGGCACGTGAGAAAAATTTGAAACATGCCCGCCGCTTTGAGTTACCCATACTGCTGTTAATAGCGCCGCCGACAGGGCCAGGCGGAATGAAGGTTTACGTCTCATTTTTCATGCTCCTCGCTATTGGGGCCACACGCCTTGTCCACCCCTTCCCCAATGAATCACATCTCCTCGCTGTATCATATGAAACTCCGCCTGACACACCTCTTTTCCTCTAAATACTTTGACCAAAAAAGCTTGATTCTTATAGGTATTAGGAACACCACCAGCCAGGGAGGGATGATCGTAGCGAGAAAACCTGTTGGTCCAGTCGGTTGCGAAGTAATAACCCGTCAAGTCAATATCTTGCCACGCTGGGCCTCCCTGCTGAAGCCTACCCCCTATGCTTACGAATTCGCCATTCTGTTTTGCGTAATTTGAAGTGTACTGATCCAAAGTCCATTGTCCTTTTGGATTACTTGGATTTATGTTGCTACCGATGCGTCCTATCCCGCCGCCGCCGCGAGTGGTCCCTGAAACCGTGAAGCCAAGACCAACATAAGCTCTTCCCTTATATTGAACCTCTCCGGGCCCATTCGGTAAGTTACGGTTCCCTTCATAGAACGTGCCCTGCTCAAACGAGATGGTAAATTTACAATTTTCGCTTCCCTGACTGGAAATTGTTTTCGGATCGTCTTCAGTC
>JBKPPH010000033.1:0-3550 GCA_046733535.1 Acidobacteriota bacterium | reverse complement strand
GCGCGTGTCCTCCGCCGTGAAGACGCGGCCTCTAATCAACTCAATTCCCATCGTATCGAAGTAACCGGGGCTCACGGTGTAGCGAATACCCACCGGTTCTTTCCCATTCTCCGGACGTGGTCTACCTTCGATAAAGAACACCGGATGATTAACGGAACCCAACGGAAGTCCATTGGAAACTGCCGTCGCTTTCACACCCGGCAGCCGGCGGACTCTTTCCTGCCACTGATCGAAGAACGCGGCGACTTGATGACCGTCAGTGTTGTTGACCGAGACCTGCATCGTCAGCAGGTTCTGCGGATCAAATCCAGGATCTACTTGCAGCACTCGTCGAAAGCTTTGAATCAGCAAACCGGCGCCGACTAACAACGTGAGCGTCAGCGCGACTTCACCGATAACTAAAAGACTGCGCAGCGGCTGCCGGCCACCTGACGAGCCGCGGTCGCCTTCCTTCAATGCTTCCGTCAGGTTCAAACGCGACGCTTGCAATGCGGGCGCTAATCCGAACAACAACCCGGTCACGAGCGAGACGCCGAGTGTGAAAGCTAATACGGGTACGTCTACGCCCGCTTCATTCAAACGCGGAATGCCTACGGGTAATTGGCTGGCGATGAAACTCGTGCCCCAGTGTGCGAGCAGTATTCCGAGCGCGGCTCCCATCAGGGCCAGCATCAAGCTCTCAGTGAGTAGCTGGCGAATGATGCGCCAGCGGTTCGCACCAAGCGCGACGCGCACAGACATTTCTCTTCTTCGTGTCGACGCGCGGACGAGCAGGAGATTGGCGACATTAGCGCAAGCGATCAATAACACGAGCCCGACTGAGCCCAGCAAGATCAACAACGGTTGTCGTACATCGCCGACAAAGCTTTCGTGCAACGACGTCAGGTAAGCGCGCCGGCCGGTGTTGCTTGCCGGATACTGCTGTTCCATGCGCGCATAGATTACGTTTGTTTCCGTCTCGGCTTGTTGCTGCGACACATTCGGTTTCAGACGCGCGACGACGGTGATTCCCGGATCTGCGCCGCGTGCTTTGAAGCGTTCCGCGGAGAGGCCAATCGGTATCGTAACGTCAGCATCCTGTCCGAATTGAAACTCGGGAGGAGTGACACCCACCACCGTGTAGCTCTGATTGTTCAGCGTGATCTGTTTGCCGGCGATGCTTTGATCGTTGCCGAAGCGGCGTGTCCAAAAGCCATGACTGATGATCACTGCGGGAGTCGCGCCTGGACGGTCGTCTTCGGCGACAAAGTCGCGGCCCAGCAACGGCTTCACTCCGAGTAACGATAGAAAACCGGCAGAGACGAGTCGTCCTTGCAGTCGTTCCGGCTCGCCTGCGCCGGTAAAGTTGTAACTTTCGTTTGGCCGCACGGCGGAAGCGCCCTCGAATAAAGTGTTTTGAGCGCGCCAATCGACAAAGTTGGGATACGAGACGGCGCCACCACGCTGGCCCGAGACAGTCTCCGCCAGCATCGCGAGTTGCTCAGGCGCATGGTATGGAAACGGGCGCAGCAGAACAGCGTTCACGATGCTGAAGATTGCCGTGTTCGCGCCGATGCCCAGAGTGAGCGTGAGCACGGCAATAAACGTGAAAGCGGGATGTTTGAGGAGCATGCGCCCGCTGTAACGCACGTCTTGCCACACTGTCTCCATCAATCCTCCTCCTCGAACTTCATAAGCCAGGTCTCTGATGCTTCCCACATTTCCAAAACTCTTCGCGGCGGACAGCCGCGCCTCTTCTGCCGTCATTCCGAGTTCGCGATTGGCCTCGGTCTCCATCTCGATGTGAGCGCGCAACTCTTCATCGATGTCGTGTAACACGACGTCGCGTCGTAACAACGCGCGCACCCGCGCCACAAGAATATTGAGCCACTTCATAACGCTTCTTACGTAGCCTCGCGCATCTTCGCGACGACGAGCGCGAGCCGGTCCCAACTCTCTTCTTCAATCCGGAGTTGTTTCTGTCCGGCCTTCGTCAGTTTGTAAAACTTGGCGCGGCGGCCGGTTTCGTTCTCGCCCCACTTAGCACTGACCCAACCCTTGAGCTCGATACGATAGAGCGCCGGGTAAAGGGCTCCCTGCTCGACTGTGAGCATTTCGTCAGACATGCGGCGGATGCGTTGAATGATGCCGTAACCATGCAACGGTCCAAGCGAGAGCGCTTTGAGGATGAGCATGTCGAGCGTGCCTTGCAGCAGATCAGCTTTGGGATTGGTCATGCGCGTTCACACCTAAACGTTTTAGGCATGCTAACGCACGGATACCTAAGATGGCAAGGCGTGAGACGGTGCAGGATTATTCGGCGCTGCGCACGCCGACTTCGTCGAGGTGTTGCAGTAGATCCGCCGGATCGTTATAGACCCGGTAAGCGCCGGCTCGTTCCAATTCTTCGCGTCCATAACCGCCGGACAGCAACCCGACGCCGAGGGCGCGCGCGCGTCGCGCGGCGAGCATGTCCCAGATGCTATCGCCGACCACTACCGAATCGCCGATCGGCACGCCGAGTTTTTCTGCGGCTGCGAGGAAGAGATCGGGATCGGGTTTCGCATGACGTACGAGATCGCGCGTGATGATGGGAACATCATCGCCGATTTCGAGCAGACCAAGTGAGAGGCTCGCGCTGCGGCGGTGCCCGCTGGTCGCGACTGCCCAGGGCACACCGGCTTTAGTGAGGTACGACAACAACTCTACTGCTCCGGGCAGCGGTCGCACTTGCGACGCATAACGCTTGAACGCGTCGCCGTGGGCGTGTTGAAGGCGCTCAGCTTCCTCCGCCGAAACTGTGTGTCCCGTTTCGCGAAGCAGTGCGTTGATGAAGAGACCTCCACTCATACCGATCTGGCGGTGAATGCGCCACACGGCCAGCTGCATTCCGCCAGACTCGAGCGCTTCGCGCCACGCGAGTACGTGCTGGTAAACGCTGTCGACAAGGGTGCCGTCGAGATCGAAAAGAAATGAAGTGCGCGTCGGAGTGGAGTTTTTGATCGCTTCTTCCGTGTTTGCCATGCGCCACAAGGAACCACAAAAGGCGCAAAAATCAAGCGTAATCTTTTGTGCTTTTTGTGCTTTTTTGCGCTCAGGACTTATTGTTGTGTGCGCTCTGCGCGGCGAGCACAGCCTTGTGAACCGCAGGGTTCTGAACATTTATCCACTCGAGAATAGCCTGCACCTGGCTGCCGAAATTCACATGCGCCGTCGACTTGCCCTGGAAAGTCACGCCTTTGACAAATTCCGCGCCGCGATGAAGCGCGACGACGCGCCAGTTGTCATCACAAACCGGCGAACCGGACGAACCAAAATCGAGAACGTCGGATGCTGTGCCTGTGCCATATTACTTAAGCTGACGCGATATCCAGCAACTGCTTGTACAAACTGGGGAGTTGAAAGCCCGCCGTGCTGGAGCGGGTGAGCATGTCATTGGCGACGATGGGAATGCCAGCCGGCTCGATCATCTTTTCAGGCTTGTTCTGACCCTGCATCTCGGCGTTGAAGGCGGTGAGGCAAGCGATGAGATCCGCGGCAGTGACTCCGTTCAGCGGCAATGGACCATCGT
>JBKPPH010000032.1:0-18116 GCA_046733535.1 Acidobacteriota bacterium | reverse complement strand
GCTCAGATCGCGGCGTCGGATCAGATCGCGGTGCTGGCTCTGAACGTGGTGCCTCTGAACGCGGTGGCGGATCGGAACGCCGCGGTGGCTCAGGTCGCGACTCGCGTGGCTCAGGGCGTGGCTCGGGTCGCGATTCGCGTGGTTCAGATCGTGGCGGCGGATCAGATCGCGGTGCCGGCTCTGAACGTGGTGCCTCTGAACGCGGTGGCGGATCGGAACGCCGCGGTGGCTCAGGTCGCGACTCGCGTGGCTCAGGGCGTGGCTCGGGTCGAGACTCGCGTGGCTCGGATCGACGTTCGGGTCTCGATTCGCGTGGCTCTGCCCGTGGCGGCTCAGGTCGCGGCTCCGCACGCGGTTCCGCTGTGGGCGTTTCAGTGCGTGGCGTTTCAGGTCGCATCATGCGACCACGACCATCCGGTCGATCCCCATCCGGACGACGTTCACGCGGAGCCGGAGTCTCTGGCCGCGCGACGGCCCCACTCGGTGCAGTCGGTGTTACCGGAGTCGAACTATCAGCAGACCTTCTATTCTCTGACGGCGTCTCCGACGGCCGTCTTGGTTCGCGTCCGCGAAATACTCGCGACCTCCTGAGATCATCATCCAGCGTCACACCCGGTTGTCGTTCGGAAGCCCCTGTCCGGCGTTCAGGAATATCAGCAACCGGAACGCTCGGACCTCTCCCGATTCCACTCCGTCGCGGCGGCAAGTCCGCCGTTTGCGGATCTAACTCAACGACTCGTCGCGCGACCTGTTCGTCAGCCGCTTGCCCGCGTCTTTCTCCACGCCCAAAGTCCGTCCGCGGCACTCTCGTCACGCCGCGCCACCACCGGTTGTCGTAGTCATGTCGACCGTCTCGCCGATCGCCGTGTCTGCCATAGTCATGTCGGCGATCGTCATGCCGGCGATAGTGACGCGAATGCGGATCGCGCTGGTAATACGACAACGGATACCAGCAGATGTCGTTTCCAAAAGATATGTCGAACACAAACGCGACGAGGGCAGGCCGCCACCAACTGCGCTTCCGATGAAATTGACTGCGCGGACACCAGGCCCACACGTTGTTGTAGTAAACCCAACGGCCGTAGTGATACGGCGCCCAACCCCACGGTTCATATCCGACCCAGGTCCAACCGTACGGCGGACACCACGTCCACTGCCCGTAACGATACGGCGCCCAATCGTTGTAGGAGCCGATCACGCTGGCGCGCGGCACCCACACCCAGCCGTAGTCGTCGGTATTCCTCCAGTCACCATAAGCGTCGAGGTCCTCCGCGCCCCACACGTATTCGTCAAAATACTTAACGTCCTGTTTGGCGCGCTGGGCGAGATGGCTCTCGCGCTGGTTCACCCAATCGTCAACAGCATCGTTTGGAGCGGCCGCGAGCAGTTCCCAATCACCGGCGTTGTCTCCGCTAGCAACGAGGACCGCTGACCGACCGTCACGCAAGGTGAAACCCGACGTGTCTGAATAAATGCGTGCACTGCCACCATCGCGCACGGTCAGACGCACACGACCTTCCTGCGGCGCGTCGATACGGTAAAGCCCGTTCTTCTCCGCGGCCATCGTTGTTTTCGGCGCGTCGATTTCGAAATACTCGTGGTCGCGGTCAAACTTCGCCAGTCGAACCGCGACCGTCCCCTCGACGAGACTGAGCGCAACTCCTTCATCACGCAGAGTAACAATACGCAGGACCGAAGTTGCGGTAAGACGCACGAAGTTTCGCGAGTCAACCTGGATCTCGAGCAGGCTGCCTTTGCCGGTGGCGACGGTATCGCCTTCGACCAAAGGATAATTGAGCCTGACCGGCTCCCAATCCTGGTTGCCGTTGCGCTTCAAATTAACTTCGCCGCCGATCAAACTGACGCGAGCGACGCGAGCTTTGACGTCATAATCGTCATCAGGCTCATCGTCGTCGGCGCGGGCGGTTAGTGGAATGCAGAAAAGAGTGAGTAGGAAGAAAGAAAAGAGAAGGCTGGTTTTTGGTCGGGAGACTCGCATTGTTATGCTCCTTCGTGTCTTGGAGTGAAGTGCTGCGGAAGGGAGCAAAGTGTATGCCCGCAAGTAAGCTTTTAAATAAGAATTGCGTTAATTGAGGAATCTCAAAGACAGGTTTTGCGATCGTGAAGTGAGTCGCGAAGTTTTAGAAAGCTCAAATTTTTGTGAGACTGATCGCGCGCGGTTTTTAGCGAAGCGAACTTCGGCGACAGCGCCTGAGACAGTGCACCCCGAACACGATATGGTGCGAGTGATTGAATCCTGATCAATTTTGAAATCAAATCAAAATTTCGACGTGATCATTGTCGGCGCAGGCATCAACGGCGCCGGGATCGCTCGCGACGCCGCGATGCGCGGATTGAGTGTGTTGCTCCTGGATAAGAGCGACATCGGAACTGGTACGACCAGCGCATCGACGCGGCTCATTCATGGCGGCTTACGATATCTGGAGCACTACGAGTTTGGACTTGTTCGCGAATCGCTGCGCGAACGCGAAACGCTGCTGAAAATCGCGCCGCATCTCGTACGTCCGCTACCGATCACAATTCCGATTTACAAACACAGCCGGCGCGGGCGTGTGACCATTCGTGCGGGGATGATTGCGTATGACCTGCTTTCCGTTGGCAAGTCGCTCCCACGACATCGAATGCTTTCGCGCGCTGAGACTCTCAAGCAATCGCCTGGCTTGAATCCGGAAGGTTTGCTCGGATCGGCGCTCTATTTTGACGCACAAGTCGAGTTTCCTGAACGGCTGGTGTTGGAAAACGTACTCGCCGCGCGCGAACACAATGCCGAGGTCCTTACGTACGCGCCTGTGACAAGTTTCAGAGCGGAAGGAGACTCGGTTTCAGGTGTCGAGTTTGTCACTGAAGGGCTGAGCCAGTTTGCGCGTGCTGCGATCGTCATCAACGCAGCCGGACCGTGGGTGGATCGATTGCTCGATCGAGCGCCAGTCGCGAGTCCGCGACTGATCGGCGGCACGAAGGGAAGTCACATCGTCGTTCCACCATTCGCCGGCGCGCCCACGACTGCGATCTACATCGAAGCGCAGAGCGATAGCCGTCCTTTTTTCATCATTCCGTGGAATGGAAACTACCTGATCGGCACCACTGACGTTCGCTTCGAAGACGATCCCGACGAAGTCTGCACCGAGCTCTGGGAAGTCGATTATCTGCTGTCTGAGACAAACCTCGCTTTCCCGTCAGCTCAACTCACACGCGAGCGCATTCTTTTTACTTACGCCGGTGTCCGGCCGCTGCCTCGCACCACCGACAAAGAAGAGCAAAGTATCACGCGCAGGCATTTCATTCGCGAGCACCCGCAACTGAAGAATTTGCTTTCGATTGTTGGCGGTAAGCTGACCACTTATCGCAGCCTGGCCGAAGAATGTGTAGATCTGATCTTTCGTAAACTCGGGCGACGTTCGCCGCCGTGCGCTACTGCTCACCACAGATTACACGGATGAGTACGGATTGATCCGTTCTTATCCGTTCTTGTCCGTGTGATCCGCGGTTAACCTAGCGCGGGGGTGATGCCGATCGTAGGCCGATCGCAGATGCACATCGGTGATGTGCGTGTAGATCTGTGTTGTCGAGATATCGCTGTGTCCGAGCAGTGCCTGGACCGAGCGCGAGTCGGCCCCGTGCTGCAACAAGTGCGTCGCAAAGCTGTGACGCAGCGTGTGCGGCGAGACATTTTTAATCCCCGCCTTTTCGGCGTGATGCTTGATGATGGACCAGACGAGGTGGCGCGTGAACGGCTTACCACGATGCAGAAAAACATTCGGCGCCGCCGGCTTTCCATAACCCGCCTTCACCGCCGCGTACTGTTGCAGCCAATGTATCGCGCTCTTACCCAGCGGCACGCGACGTTGTTTGTTCCCTTTGCCGTGACACACGACGAGACCGGCAAGGAGATCAACGTCGTCCTGCTTCAACCCCACGAGCTCAGAGACTCGCAGTCCGGTCGCATACATGATTTCGAGAATCGCGCGATCGCGAATGCCTTCCTCGGTCGCCACATCGGGCGCTGCAAACAGGCGATTGATCTCGTCTTCAGTGAGAAACTTCGGCAGGTAACTGAAACGCTGCGGCGTGTCGAGATCTTCCGCCGGGTGCGATTTGATGTGGCCATCCAACATCAGGAACTTGAAAAAACCGCGTGTCGCACTGACGGCACGCGCGATCGAGGTCGGCGCGAGCCCTTCGCGCGAAAGTTCGGCGATCCACTTTCTTAAATCGGCGCGCGTCAGTTCTGTGATCTGTTTTCCGTTTGCGGTGGCCCAGGTTTGGAGTCGTGCGAGATCGCGTTTGTAGCTTTCGAGAGTGTGACGAGCGAGCCCCTTCTCGACCTGGATGTAAGTCAGGAATTCTTTTTGGAAGTCGCGGTCCATCGCCGCGAATTGTACATGATTTACTCGTATCTTAAGCACTCGATCGGATCGAGTCGTGAGGCTTTGCGCGCCGGCCAGACGCCGAAGATCAGCCCAACGCCGATCGACACCGTGAGCCCGGTAATCACCGCCCAGAGCGGAATCGAGGCAGGCAAACTCGGAATGAAAAACATCACGAGACGGCTGATACCGGCCGCGAGGAGAACACCGAGCATGCCGCCAAGAAACGTCAGCATCATCGCTTCGAAAAGAAACTGCCGCACGATGTCTCTGCGCCGCGCCCCAATCGCTTTGCGCACGCCGATCTCCTTCGTGCGCTCCGTCACGCTGACCAGCATGATGTTCATGACGCCGATCCCGCCGACCAGTAGACCTAAACTCGAGATCGCAATCGCAATCAGGCCGACCATCGCCGTGATCGCGTCAAACTGTTCGATAAACTTGTCGGCCGTTTTGATGTCGAAATTATTTGGATCACCAAACTTCACTTGCCGTCGCCTGCGCAGAATCTCTTCCGCTTGAGTTAACGCTTCGACAACCTGGCCTGAGCGGCCGCGAATTACGAGCAGCAAATAACCTTTTGCCGGCGCGACCTTCTGCGCGGTACGAAATGGAATGTAGACAGCATTGTCTTCTTCGTTCTCGCCAAAAAACCCTGCCTTGCGCTTTTCCAGCACGCCGACAATTTCAAAGTTATAACCGCCCATGCGCACTTGCGCGCCCGCGATCTGATTGGCGCCCGGGAACAGCGCGTCTGCCGCATTCACACCGATCACCATCACGTTCGCGCGCTGCTGATCGTCCGACTCGGTGATGAAGCGGCCTTCTCTCACTACGATGTTGGTAATGTCGGCGTAGTTCGGAGAAACACCCGACGTGTTGCCCCAACGATAATTACGTCCCTGGTACGTGATGTTGTCGTCGAATGGTCCGCCGCCGTAACCGACGTTAGGGGCAACGTGGGCGATGTCTTCAACAGCACTCGCCTGCGCCTTTATCGCTTCAGCGTCCGCAACCGTCAGCGGCTTGCGCGTTCGTTCGGAACGGTCTTCGCCCGTGCGTGGACCAGTCGAGAGATGGAACGCGTAGATGTTGTTCGTTCCGTATTCCTCGATCATCGCGACGATGTTTTGACGCAGACCCGTAAGAATCGAAGCAATCGAGATGGCGGTCATGACGCCGATAACGATTCCGAGCACGGTCAGAAAGCTGCGAAACTTGTGACCGCGCACACTGTCGAGCGCCATCTTGATGGTCTCGCGCAACATTCCTTTGGGCAGTCTGAGTTTCATTACGTTGCTTGAGTCAGTGCCAAAATGGGATCGAGTCTGGCTGCCTTGAATGCCGGATAAATACCCGCGATCATTCCGATGACGGTCGAGACGATTAGCGCAAGCAGGATGTAACCGATGGTTATTGTCATCGTGATCGAGGCGAGCGTTGTGATCAGCGTGGTGATGCCCCAGGCGACGAGCAGTCCAATGACTCCGCCCAAGGCGCAGAGTATGCCCGATTCGATTAGGAACTGAAGTAGGATCTGCCTCCGCGTCGCGCCCACTGCTTTACGAAGTCCGACTTCAAACGTTCTTTCAGTGACGCTCACGAGCATAATGTTCATGACCACGATGCCGCCGACGACGAGGGTGATCAGCGTTATGGGAACGACAACAGTGGCGATCGTGCCGGTGAACTCGTCGATCTGATTGTTCAGCTCTTCGACGTTGACGAGGCCGAAGTCGTCCTCTTCGTTACCGTTCAAACGATGCTTGATTCGCATCGCCACGCGCGCGTCTTCGATTGCGTTGTGGAAGTTCTCTCGCGAGCGGCTCTTGCCGTGAATTTGCATTCCGTTGCGGCCGAAGATCTGCAGATGCGTGGTGATGGGAATGTAAACGTGCCGGTCAAAGGAGTCGCCGAAGAACGCGCCGCGTTTCTCTTCGACACCGACGACTCGCATCGGCAGGCCGCGGATCTTCAACGTCTTTCCGATCGCATCGGTGTTGGGGAAGAACTTGTCTTTGATGTCGCCGCCGAGCACCACCACGAGTGCTGAGCGTTGCACTTCGTCAGCCGAGATAAAGCGACCGGTTTCGATGGTCTTGTCTTCGATGTCGACCATGTTCGCGGTGGCGCCGAACACGATAGCTCCCGGAAACTCGATCCCATCCTGTCTCAGGTCGGCGCCGTTTCCGGCAGCAGCGCCAATTTCAGAACAGGAGCCGCAGTGGTCGCGTACCCACTCGTAGTCGTCCCAGTTGAGCCGTTTGTTGCGTCGATTCCGGCGCTCGAACTCTTCGTCGTCCATGTGGCCCGAGAAGGCCATGCGCGCGATCATGAAGTGGTTGCTGCCCAGCACCTTCGTCACTTTCTCGACCACATACGTATTGAGACCACTGATCGAAGCGCCGACGGTGACGACCGATGCGACGCCGATGATGATGCCGATCAAAGTCAGAAAAGCGCGCAGTTTGTGCGCAAAGATCGACTGCAACGCGATCTTCAAGGCATCGGAATAAAA
Organism: Acidobacteriota bacterium; assembly: GCA_046733535.1. Classification (GTDB taxonomy): domain Bacteria; phylum Acidobacteriota; class Blastocatellia; order Pyrinomonadales; family Pyrinomonadaceae; genus PSRF01. The sequence goes on along the minus strand of JBKPPH010000032.1, from coordinate 11,210 downwards.
TGAAAGAATCGCTCTCATAACTTCGGGTCGGGTCGGTATACGCGGTCAAAAGCCGGGAAGTTCGGCTGCAAATTTACGCGGATAAACGCGGATCTGCGTTCATCTGCGTAGATCTGCGGCCCACATCAACTAAGACGCGTAGCCTTAGACTCCTATTAACAGAAAAGGTGCGAGGATTTTTAAGTGTTGCGCATTTGCTTGATGAGGGTTTCCATGTGGCTGAGGTAATTTTCCAGCGCGGTGCGGCCCGCGGCCGTCAGTTTGTATTCGGTCTTGGGTAAGCGGCCTTCGAAATACTTCGAGCAGGAGATGTAACCGGCCTCTTCGAGTTTGCGTGCATGCACGCTGAGATTGCCGTCAGTGGTGTTCATCAGGTTCTTGAGCGCGCTGAACGTCAGCGACTCGTTCGCGGCGAGGGCGCTGATGATTCCGAGACGTAAACGCTCGTGAATCAAACGATCGAGATTCGGCGCGGCACTCTTCTGCTTCGAGGCGACTGCGCGCGGCTCGGGTTCGGAATCCTGTTTACGTAAACTTTCTTTTTTCGCTGTTGACTGCTTAGCCACCGTATCTCCTCACGATAATTGCGCCAAACACCACGTGCAGCCCGCCGTAACCAAACGCCATAAACCAATTTGCAAACCGCGGAGGACTGAAGAGCGCCAGCGCGCCAAGAACCATAAAACACAACCCCATCGCGGGTACCGCCCTGACCGAGAACATGCCGCCCGTGATCACGCCCGTGCCGTAAAGCAGCAGCCACACGCCGGGAATCGCGGTGGTTAGTCCAGCGCGAACAAGGACGATCGTCAGTAATCCGCCAGCGATTATGGGCGGCGCCAAACTGAAGACCGCCTTGCGACCGGGACCGGAAACCAGCGGCATCTGCGCCGCTCGTGCTTTCCGATCCATCGACCAGCCGGCGATCAAGAGCGATATCAAACCTTCTGCAAGCCAGATCGCGAGCCACGAATTGAACGTCGACTGCCGGGCGGCGAGGACACTCGCAATGAAGGCAGTAACACCGATCGCTATTTCACCGAGACCGGAGATGCCGGTGAAGGGCGTGGCGCGTTCCATGGTTTCGCGAATGTAGCGAAGGTTGTCCATGGCGCGGTCGTGGAGTGGGACAAGCCGGATCGGTTCCATACGCAAGATGGTAAGCTTCTCGAGTATCCCAGTCAAGTACTTTACAAGGCAAAGACAACCGCAGATGAACGCAGATTTCCGCAGATAAGATAAAAATAAATCTGCGTTTATCTGCGTAGATCTGCGGCTAGTTTATCTTGAGCGCTTCAGCCACGAGATCGGCCTGCTCGCGTTGGTGAATGCTGTAAGAGCCTGTCGCGGGACTCGCCGAGGCCGAGCGTCCAACGTACTGCGGGCGTTCACAACTCGGCAGCAGGTTCTCGAGGCGTTCCTGCACGAACGTCCATCCGCCCATGTTCTGCGGTTCCTCCTGCGCCCAAACGAGCTGTTTCGCGTTCGGGTATTTCGCGAGCGTTTCGCGAATCGCCGTCAATGGGAACGGATAGAACTGCTCCAGGCGTACGACCGCCACGCTGCGATCTTCCGTCGTCTTGCGTGCGTCGTTGAGATCGTAAAAGATTTTGCCACTGCAAAACACGATCTTCTTCACGGCATCGCGAGCGGTGACCTCGGCGTCGTCGATCAGCGGCTGAAATCCACCATTTGCTAAATCGTCAATAGTCGATGTCGCAGCCGGCAAACGAAGCAGACTCTTCGGCGTCATGACGATCAGCGGGCGTTCCATTCCCGGCCGCACTTGTCGCCGCAATAAATGAAAGTACTGCGCAGGCGTCGTCGGATAACAAACCTGCAAATTGTTCTCAGCACAGAGTTGCAGGTATCGCTCGAGACGCGCGCTCGAGTGTTCCGGTCCCTGTCCCTCGTAGCCGTGCGGCAGCAGCATCACCACTCGCGAAGTCTGTTTCCACTTATCTTCGGAGGCAGCGATGTACTGATCGATGATCGTTTGCGCGCCGTTTCCAAAGTCACCAAACTGCGCTTCCCACAACACGAGCGCATTTTGCGCGACGACCGAATAGCCGTACTCAAATCCCAACACACCTTCTTCCGACAACGAGCTATCAAACACTTCAAACCGGGCTTCAGGGTTCGACTCGGAACGCAGCTCGGACAACGGCGCCCATGAATTTCCGGTTTGCGTGTCGAAGAGGACGGCGTGACGCTGGCTGAACGTTCCGCGTCCCGAATCCTGCCCACTCAAACGCACGCGACTTCCTTCGAGCACGAGCGAACCGAACGCGACTGCCTCCGCAAACGCCCAATCGAGCGGCGCACTTCCATCGCCCATCTTCGCGCGTCGCGCGAGTTGGCCTACCATCTTCGGATTAACGTGGAAACCTTCGGGCACCACCGCGATCCTGTGCGCGATGTTTCTGATAACTTCAGGCGCGACTCCGGTGGGAATCACTTCGGAACCGTCAAGCTCTTCGACGCGCGCCTGCGTTTGCGCGGGCTCTTCCGCAACTGTCCGCTTTGCGTTTGCCAGCGCCTCTTCATAACGACGCACTCGTTCGTCGATGAGGCCCTTGACTTCTTCTTCCGTGACGACGCCTTCCTTGATCAGTCGCTTCGCATACAGCGTGCGCACACCGGGATGCGCTTTCACGCGCGCGTACATGAGCGGTTGCGTGTAGCTCGGTTCGTCAGTCTCGTTGTGACCGAGCCGGCGAAATCCGATTAGATCGAGTACGACGTCTTTGTTGAACTTCTGCCGGTAGTCGAGCGCGATTTGCAAAACGCGGTAAGCCGCTTCCGGGTCGTCGCCGTTGATGTGGAAGATCGGCAACTGCGTCATGCGCGCGACGTCGGTCGAATAGATCGTCGAGCGGCCTGCTTCCGGAGAAGTAGTGAAACCGATCTGGTTGTTGATGATGATGTGGATCGTGCCGCCGGTGCGATAGCCCTTCAAAGCGGCGAGGTTCAACGTCTCCATCACGACGCCCTGACCGGCGAAGGCAGCGTCGCCGTGCAGCAGCACAGGAAGGGCCATGTCGATAACCTGCTCGCGCGTCGCTCCTCGGCCGTGTCGCGCATCCTGCGTCGCGCGGACCATTCCTTCGACTACAGGATCGACCGCTTCGAGGTGGCTCGGGTTTGGCGACAGCCTTAAACGAGTTCTGCGGCCGTTGGGCAAGACGCGTTCCCCGGTCGCACCCTGGTGATATTTCACGTCGCCTTCGTCGGCGGGAAACTCAGGATGGACCGAACCCTCGAACGCCGCGAAGATTCTTCCACACAGATTTCCGATCACGTTTGCGAGCACATTCAAACGGCCGCGATGGGCCATGCCGAATACGATCTCTTCGACGCCGCGAGCAGCAGCGCCATCAATCAATTGATCGAGCAATGGGATAACTGTTTCGCAGCCTTCGAGTGAGAAACGTTTCTGCCCGAGATACTTCGTGTGCAGGAAACGCTCAAACTGCTCCGCCGAGATCAACTTCCAGAGCAGGCGTTTCTTCACGTCAACGGGAATCGGTTCCGGTTGCACAAACTCGCGCCGCACCTGTTCGCGAATCCACTGCTTTTCTTCTTTGCTTTGAATGTGCCGGTACTCGATGCCGACCTTGCCGCAGTAAGCGCGCTGCAAAATGTCGAGAATCTCTCGTAGGGTGGCGCTCTCGCGATTGGCGAGTCCGTCGGTGATGAAAACTCGATCGAGGTCCCAGATCGTTAGCCCGTAGGTTTCGATATCGAGCTCCGGGTGATACAGGAGCGGCAGTGCGTGCAGCGGATCGGTGTCGGCGATCAAGTGACCGCGCACACGATACGCGTTGATCAGCTCGATGACTTTCGCTTCTTTGAGCGTCTGTTCACGTACCTGATCTCCAGGAAGGAAGAACGGGTTGCGATCCAGGTTCCAACGCAGCGGCGCATGCGGAATGCCGAGATCTAAAAAGATGTTCTTGTAAAAGTCGTGCTTGCCGATCAGGAACTCATGCACGCGCGCGAGAAACGCGCCGGACTCCGCGCCTTGAATGATGCGGTGATCGTAGGTGCTGCTGATCGAAATCGCTTTGCTGATGCCGAGTTGCGACAACGCTTCCGGCGCCATCGCCTGATACTCGGCGGGATATTCGATCGCGCCGGTCGCGATGATTACTGACTGGCCTTCCATCAATCGCGGAATCGAGGCAACGGTGCCGATCGTTCCGGGATTGGTTAACGAGACGGTCGTACCCTGAAAATCCGACACCTGCAATTTCCCCTCGCGCGCTCTTTTGATTACGTCGTCGTACGCCGCGAGGAAATCTGAAAAGCTGAGACTGGTTGCGTTCTTGATGTTCGGCACGAGCAACGTGCGCGTGCCGTCTTTCTTCGTCAGATCGACTGCGACACCGAGGTTGACGCTCGTGTGTTTCAAACGCGTCGGCGCGCCATCGGCTTCGGCATAGCCGTCGTTGAGTTGCGGAAATGTCTCGAGCGCGCGCAGCATCGCCCAGGCGATCAAGTGCGTGTAAGACGCCTTGCCGCGATCCTTCTCGGCGAGGTGTTGATTGATGATGCGCCGGTTTTCATCCAGCAACTTCACGGGGATACGCCGTTCGGAAGTCGCAGTCGGGACGGAGAGACTGCGCTCCATGTTCTCGACGATCTTCAGTGCCGGACCACGCAGGGGAACAGCTTCGGCGTCCGCCGGAAGCGCCGGCGCAGGCGTTGCCTTTGGCTCTGGAGCAGGTGCGGGGGCAGCAGCTTTTTTCGTCGCGGCGGTGGCAGTATCGCCGTCGGCTGCGACTGCCACTGACTTCGCGCCATTGCCGTCGCCGATAAGTTCACTGAAATACGATCGCCAGGAGTCGTCAACCAGATCCGGGTTGTTGCGGAACCGCTCCAGCAACCCTTGGACGTATGTGGCATTTGCGCCGAATTCCTCGGCGATCACTTGGGATAAATCCGTCTTATTCACTTTGCTTACCTCGGTAAGCCAAGACTATCATTTAAGCCACGAATTTTCAGCCGCAGATGAACGCAGATAAACGCGGATTACATCTCAATCTGCGTTTATCTGCGTTAATCTGCGGTCTATTTTTCGATCAGAAATAAGAACTCTCGATTCGCTTCCTCAGCTTCGCGTACCCATGCATTCGTCCAGCGCATGTCGCCCATCACGTTTCGCTTGTAGTCGACTTCGATTGTCTCAACGAGCCTTCCAGCACTTCTGATCACTTCGTTCAACTCCGCCGCCGTCGCGCGCCCGCCGGAACTGTACGATAGGATGATGTGCCTGCATTTGGTTTGTCGCAACAGCCGTTCGATCGCTTCAACCACTATGAACCTGCCGCTGTCTGTCTTCCTGAACTCTTCAAACACAGACGCGCTTAGCCCGTCGCTCGTGTCTGCACGACGACGCGCCTTCCCGAACAGTTTTGGGTTATCGAAGAGGCAGATGGAGGTCCAGACGTGATAGTACGAGGCGTAGCGCACACGCGAAGGCGGCATCTTGTCGTTGTTCGAGCCGTACGGAGGATCGTAGTAGGCGAGATCAGCGTCAACGGATGAAACGACGTCGAATATGTCTGCCTGGTGAATCTCGTGTTCGTGCGTTTTGGGAACGAGCTTCGGCACTTTCAATTCCATGCGGCGATATGAACGAGGCGACCATCCGCTGAGATAAGAAGCGAAGTGGCCCATCGTGTTGTCTACCTGATCCATCGCGAGGATCAGGCTTGTCAGTGCAACAGCTTTCTCGTGCGCGGTGAGCGACAGCAGTTCGATCTCTTCGCGGATCGCGTCGAGCTTGCGCGTGTTGTGTTTTTGCCACGGCTTCTTCAAACGATTCGATCTACCGGGACAACCGCCGTAATTTCTCGTGAACCAACCGTCCTTTGCGGGCACAGCGTTTAAGTGACGTATCAACTGTTTGTAGTACTCACGCGGAAACGGGCTCAACAAGTAACAGTCACCAAATACCTTGGACCAGGCGGCGATGTCGTTGGCAATCACGCGGTAGCCGGACTGCGCAAACGCCTGCGACACGCGCGTCGTTCCGGAGAAACCGTCGAAGACAGTTTGCGGCTTTACTTTTTGAGCCAGACGAAGGATGTGAGGCAAAAGCTTCAGTTTCGAGCCTGCGTACTTGATGCCTTCGGTGGTAATCTCTCGGTACCTCGGCCCGTGAGTATTGGGCGTCTAGTTTACCGCAAAGGACGTAAAGAAGGACTAGCAAACTAAGTTTGCCCCGTTGCTCGCTTGCGTCTTTGCGAGAACCATTGTCGAACAACAGCTTGAGATCGAGACATGAAGAAAAACGAAACCTCTAAAACACGAACGAGCAGGCGAACCAGCAGGAGAACCTTTGTCAAACTACTTCCGGCGCTCGGCGCTGCAGGGCTGACAGTTTCCAAGTTACCGCTCGATGCGCTCGCCCAAACACCTTCGCCCACACCTGTTCCGTCGCCGAGTCCGTCGCCGACACCCGCGCCGCGCATCACCAAAGAGATGATGCACCAGGCGGAAAAACTTATCGGCATCGAACTGAATGACGCACAGGAAGCGATGGCGCTGCCGGGCGTGAATCGGAATCTGGACGCGTATGAAACAGTGCGGAAGATCGACATCCCGCTCGATACCGAACCCGCAATCGCTTTTCATCCGTCGCGCGCGAAGAAGGAACTCTACACAGCAAAGACGAAGTTTCGCTTTGGCAAAGCGGAGCCAGTGCCGTTCAAGACAGTCGACGATCTTGCCTTCGCTACGGTCCCGCAACTCGCCGAACTGATTCGCACGCGCAAGATTTCCGCGACCGAACTTACGCAGATGTACCTCGCGAGGTTGAAGAGATATGGTCCACGGCTTAATTGCATCGTCACGCTCACTGACGACCTCGCATTAAAACAGGCTGCTGCGGCAGACGCCGAGATAAAGCGCGGCAAGTATCGTGGACCACTGCACGGAATCCCGTGGGGTGCGAAAGATCTGTTTGCCACGAAAGGAATCAAAACGACCTGGGGCGCAGAGCCATATCGCGATCAGGTAATCGATTACGACTCGACCGTCGTCGAACGGCTAAACGAGGCGGGCGCGGTGCTGGTTGCGAAGCTGTCGATGGGTGCACTCGCGCAGGGAGCGAGGTGGTTTGGCGGCGTCACACGAAATCCGTGGCAACCCGACGAAGCACAAACCGGCTCGAGCGGTTCATCTGCCGGTCCCGCCGCGGCTACGGCCGCCGGCCTCGTTGGGTTCTCCATCGGAACGGAAACACTCGGCTCGATCGTCTCACCGTCATCGCGTTGCGGTTGCACAGGACTGCGTCCCACGTACGGCAGGATTAGCCGTTATGGCGCGATGGGTTTGAGTTGGACCATGGACAAGATCGGTCCGATCTGTCGCGGCGTTGAGGATTGCGCCGCTGCACTGCACGCCATCTATGGGCCCGACGGCAAAGATATCACCGTTGGCGATGCGCCCTTTAATTGGAACCCCGACACGAATATCGGCACGCTACGCATCGGTTATCTCAAAACCGAGTTTGAGCCGCCGCCTGCTACCGCCGCAAACGAGCAACAGCGGGCGCAAGCTGAACAACGCCGCGCGGTTTATAAGACGGCGCTCGAGGTGTTGGAGAAAGGGGGCGCGAAATTGGTCCCGATCGAGTTGCCGAAATTCTCCGCCGGGTCGTTAAGATTTATTTTGTCAGCGGAAGCTGCGGCAGCGTTCGACGACATAACCCGTGATGGACGCGTCAATCAGTTGTCAGGACAGGCGCCGAACGATTGGCCCAACACGTTTCGGACATCGCGATTCATTCCCGCGGTCGAGTACCTGCGCGCGCAACGTGCGCGCACGTTGCTAATGCATGAGATGGAAAAGCTGATGTCGCAGTGGGATGTGTTTGTTAGTCCGGCGCCGGGAAGCGCCAGTTTGCTGGTGACGAACCTTACCGGACATCCGGCGGTTGTGTTGCCGTGTGGGTTTGTGAACGATCTGCCGGTGGCGATCATGTTTACCGGTGGCGTGTACGATGAGGTCTCGCCATTGCGCGTGGCGCTGGCTTACGAACGCGCGACGCAGTGGCACACGATGCATCCGAAGGTCGATTGGGGTGCGGCCACGGATTAACGCGGATTTAGGACGGATTTTTCAGAGTGATGCGAAACGTGGAGCCTTTGCCGGGTTCGGAGTTTACGTCAATTGATCCGCCCAGTTCTTTAAGTGTGGTTGCCACTACATCGAGGCCGACACCCCGTCCGGAGATCTCAGTTATTTCCGTTGCGGTCGAGAAGCCAGGTTGAAATATTTGTTTGATTAAATCCGGATTGAGCCCACGGCCGTCGTCAGTAACTGAGATTGTCGCGTGATCTCCAACACTCGTCGTCTCGATGACGATCCGTCCACGCAACTGCTTGCCCATTCTGCTACGTTCGTCGCTTGCTTCAATTCCGTGATCGACTGCGTTACGAACGAGGTGCAGCAATGGAGCGACCAGGGCGTCGCGGAGTGAATCGTCGAGGGACAGATCTTCTCCGCGCACTTCGAAGTCGACTTCCTTTCCGAGTTCGAGGGCGGCTGCCTGGCCGGCGCGTATGGCTTGTTGCAACAGCTCGACGGTTGTTTGGCGGACGAGTTCCTCCACCGTGACGCCTGGAAATTTTGCTAAATCATCTAAGATTTCGCCGGCGCCGGCCGTGCTTGCGTAAAGAACTCTGAAATTGATCTTTTCCTCACTCTCCACGCTCGGCACCATCGATATCACTTCTCCACTGCTGCTCAGTGTCTCTTTCAAATTCTGAAACTGCTGATCGAAGTCTGCGACGTCGAAACTCGCTTGCACGAGCAGAAGAGTCGCCCCTTCTTTGATCGACTGCTTCGCCGTGTTTTTCTCTTCTGCCTTCAGCGAACTCCATATTTCGTTCGGGATGTGGACGTCTTCGGAAAGAGCGGCCGATGCTTCCGTCACTTGCTGGAGGACGTTGCCGTCGAGTGTCGACTTCCCGGTGCGCAGCGCCTGCAGGAAGTTCTCCAACTCGTGCGCAGCGTGGCTCAGTTCGGTCAAACCATCCGCGGCTGCTGCTGCTTTCAGGTTATGGACGGTGCGGAAAAGCGAATCGAGCTGTTTGCGCGCGGCGGGTCCGGGCTCGGCGTTGCGCAACTCTTCCACTGCAATACGTATCTGTTCAACAGTGAAATCCGTGTTCATCCGTGCCGATTGGCGGCTTATTTAATCCGCATCGTCTGCCTCAGGCTGGACATTCTTTTGAGGCTGCTGCTCATCGAGGTCGCGCTTGATCGCGTCGAGAATGCCGTTGATAAATTGAGTGGCTTCGTAAGTAGAGAAGCGACGCGCAATTTCGAGCGCTTCGTTAATCGCGACGGTGCGTGGCGTCGGTTCGTAAAGAAACTCGTAGACTGCGAGGCGCAGGATATTGCGATCGACGACCGCCATCCGTGAGATACGCCAGTGCTCGGCGCGCGAGCGTATGCGTTCGTCGAGCAGCTCGAGGTTAGAAAGTGTTCGTGCCGCGAGGCGGGTAGCGAATTCTCGGGCAGTCTCGTCGAGATCAGATTCTCCCAGCTCAGCCCAATAGCTTCGGACCACATCGTCCGCAGGCATTTCGGCAACATCAGCCGCAAAGAGCATTTGCAAGGCACATTCACGCGCCTTACGTCGCGAACCCATAAAGTATTACCAAAAACTTTGGTGAGCCACAAAGATGCACAAAAGACACAAAGCGTGATCTTTATCAATTATGAATGCGGATTATATGTCTTTGTCCTTTTTGTGCCTATTCGTGGCCTCACTCGAATGCTTTCTTGTAAAGATTTACCAATTCCACCGCCGTCATGGCGGCTTCAAACCCTTTATTGCCTAACTTCACTCCGGCGCGGTCGATAGCTTGATCGACAGTGTCGGCAGTGACGATCCCGAATACGACCGGCAACCCGCTCGTCAAACCTGCTTGCGAAATACCGCGCGCTACTTCGCTCGCGATGTAATCGAAGTGCGGCGTTTGACCGCGAATAATCGTACCAAGACAAATGATTGCATCAAACCTGCGCGACTCTGCAAGTCGCAACGCCAGCAACGGAATCTCAAACGCGCCCGGCACACGATACAAACTGACCTGCGCCTCTTTGGCGCCTAATCGCTTGAGACCGTCGAGAGCGCCTTCCACCAGCCGCGCCGAAATCAACTCATTCCAGCGGCTGGCGACGATTGCGAATCGAAACGCCTCGGCGCTAAGACGACCTTCATGTACGGTAGGCTGCAATCGATCCGACTCCGCGAGCTGAATAGTCAATACGTTGCGCAGTATAGGAGATGCTTGGAGACGCATCAAGTTGATGAATTCGGCTGATTGCGATTTGTTTCAAGCCCTCGAACACGATCGTAGATGTCACGATAATCCGCCTGCATTGTGATAAGTGTGTCATGGAACACACTCATGCGGCGCAGGCCATCGCGCTGTGAGGTCCGGACATCATGTACCTCAGCACGCACTTCAGCGATATCCGTTATGACCTTTTGCCAGATTGGACGTGTGTCATGAAGTCTCTCCTCGACCTTTTCTTCGAGGTGCTGAAGACGCGACTCAATGTTTTCCACCCGATGTTCGAGAATCTCCAGCCGCTTGTCTAAACTTTGCACAATTGTGAGGATCAAGCTCAACGTGTCGTTGTTGCTTCTTGGTAGTTTCTGGGTGAGGTCTTCGCTCATTTGTTTTCTCCCTTCAGAGAGTGATTCTAACACCGTGAGGTTCTGAAACGGACGGCTATCTTTAATCGAAAACGGCTATTTGTTATGGAATCCGGCTATTTATCAAACCAAATTCATCGGCGTGGGGTTCTTGGCGTCCTTCGTGTAGTCGTAGAAGCCACGCCCGGACTTGCGACCGTACAAACCCGCCAGCACCATGCGCTTCAATAGTGGCGGCGGCGCAAACCGTTTCTCACGAAACTCGTTGAACATGATCTCGGCGATGTAGTAAGTCGTATCGAGCCCGACGAAATCTCCGAGCGTGAACGGACCCATCGGATACCCACAACCAAGCTTCATCGCGTTATCAATATCGACGATCGATCCGACGCCTTCTTCCAAAGCACGAATCGCATCGAGCATGTACGGCACCAGCAAGCGATTCACGATGAAGCCGGTCTTGTCGCCCGCGCGCACCGGCACCTTGCCGAGCTTCTTCCCGAAATCCACTGCCTGCTCGTAAACG
>JBKPPH010000031.1:0-12146 GCA_046733535.1 Acidobacteriota bacterium | reverse complement strand
GATCGTGATCATCTGTTTGTCGGTGCGATCGAATTCCGCGAGGTAATGAGAGACGGAACTGTCGAGCGTCAATTCTCCGAGTTCGATTCTGCGCGCGCAGAGAAGGGTGGTCACGAGCGGCTTTGTGAGCGAAGCGAGATCGTAAATCGTGCCGAGCTTGTTCGCGACGCGATAAGGTTCGACGATGGAATGACCGAGCGCGTCTTCGTAAACTATCTCATCACGCTCGGCGACGAGATAAACGGCGGAAGGGAATTCGCCTGCATCGATGTGCTGTTGAAGAAGGGCGGAGAGTTGTTCGTTGCGCGTGGCCATGGAAGCCAAAATCTACACGATCTTTCTAAATTCACTCACGCCGGGATGCTCGGCGTGCTCGCGAATCCGCTCCAACGTTCGCAACGCCAAGCTCAGCGCATTCCGCCCTTCATGGCCTGAAACGGCCGGCGGCGTCCCATCTCTCGCGGATTCGAAAAACGACACGATCTCAGCACGCAACGGCTCGATGTCGATGATGTCGAGATGTTTGACGTGCACGCCGGGCCACGCGCCGCCCGCCGTCGGCCGTTCCAAACCACTCACCGACGCTCGCTTCGTTGTGTAATCCACCGCGACGTAGTCGTACGGCTGAAAGAAACGCATCTTGCGGATCTTCTCCGTACCCACGCGCGACGCCGTTATGTTCGCCACTGCCCCGGATGAAAACTCCAGCCGCGCATTTGCCGCGTCGACTTTGTTCGTCAGGATCGCGATGCCGACGGCGTGAATGTTCGTTACCTCGACGTCTTCGCCGACGAGCCATTGCACGATATCGAGGTCGTGAATCATTAAGTCGAGCACGACGTCGATGTCCAACGAGCGCGCCGTGAACTCACCAACGCGATGAATCTCAAAATAGACTGGCTTCCGGACGTGAGGTCGCAACGCGACGAGGGCGGGATTGAAGCGCTCGAGGTGACCGACTTGAAGAACAGCATTGCCTTTTTCAGCCGCGCGAATCATGCGATCGGCTTCTTCGAGCGTTCGCGAGATCGGTTTCTCGACGAGAACGTGAATGCCCGCCTCGAGCAGGCCGCACGCAATCTCGCAGTGGGCTTCAGTCGGTACGGCGACACTCGCAGCGTCAATGCGCCCAATCAGTTCGCGCCAGTTGCTGGTCCAATCGATTTTTCGTTCGCTACTGATCGAGCGCGCGGTCTCCTCGTTGAGATCGCAGACGGCGATGAATTCCGAGGCGCCCTCGGCGGCGAGGGTCGCGTGGATGCGCGCGTGCTGGCGACCGAGGCTGCCGACTCCGATGACTGCTGTGCGTAACATTTTTGTGCTAAAACCTTGGACAGGATTTACAAGATTTCACGGAGCCCGAATATACTTGCATCCTTCAACGCTTGCCAAGCGCGTCTACATTTTCATCTTCCTCATCGTCATTGCATTTTACCTTTACGGCCTGGGCCATCTGCCGCTGCTTGGACCAGACGAGCCGCGCTACGCGCAAATCGCGCGCGAAATGTTGCTCACGGACGATCTGATCACTCCGCGACTGGGCGGCCACACTTGGTTTGAGAAACCGGCGCTCCTTTACTGGATGATCGCCGCGGCCTTCAAAGTCTTCGGCGTGAGCGAATGGTCCGCACGCGTTGGACCAGCCATCTGTGGGCTGCTGACGATTGCCGCCGTCTGGTGGGTGGGACGTGAGATCGAGTTAGGGTTGCCGAGTTTGGTCGTCACTGCCACTTGCCTCGGCCTGATCGTTTTCTCACGCGGCGCGAGTTTCGATGTGGTTGTCACGATGACGACAACCTGGTCGCTGGCGCTCTTTCTTTTTTACCAACTGAAACGCAGGCCCTCGCTTTTGATCGGTTTTTACGCGTTCGTCGGCGTGTCGCTGCTGGCGAAGGGCCTCGTGGGAATCGTGATCCCGTTCGGTGTCGTCGGTCTTTACTATCTGATAAGACGCGCGTGGCCCGAGCGATCGGTGTGGGTTAGTTTGCTTTGGGGAGTTCCGCTGGCGCTTGCCGTTTCGGCGGTTTGGTACGGGCCAGTCATCGCGAAGCATGGGTGGACCTTTGTCGACGAGTTTTTTGTGCAGCATCACTTCGCGCGTTACGTTTCGAACAAGTACCACCATCCGCAGCGAATCTATTTCTATCCCGCCATCATACTGATGCTGGCGCTGCCATGGACGCCGTTCCTGATCGAAGCGCTGATTAAAGCGCGGCGTTGGACGTGGCGCGGCGCAGACGATCGCAGCATCGTGCGCGTCTTCTCATTAGCATGGCTCCTGGCGCCGATAGTGTTCTTTTCGTTTTCCGGATCGAAGCTGCCGGGTTATGTGCTGCCGTCACTCCCTGCCGCCGCATTGCTAACCGCTGATGTGCTTCGTCAAAGAAAACCCGCTCTGCTTGTTTCGATAGCTTCGGGGACGATCGTGCTCGTGCTGATCGCGCTTTCTTTTGCCGGAAGGTACGCGAACCGTGAGTCAGTACGAGATCTACTGCTGCTTGCTGATGCGCGCGGTTACGCAAACGCGCCGGTACTCGCACAGCGCAGCGACGATCGCTCAGCGGAGTTTTATGCGTACAGTCGAGTTGTTTATAACGCCCAGGGCGAGCCGGTAACGTTCGACGAGATCTCGGTTGATGAGGCGCGTGCTCGCGGCGGACGGTTCGTGGTTTTCATCCCGCTCGAGTACGTTGAGAATTTTAGAGGTTCACCCCGGATCGAAGTGATCGGCGACAACGGCCATACCGCCGTCCTCGGCTGGACTCCTTAGACTCGTATTATTGAGCCGCAGATGAACGCAGATAAGCGCAGATCTGCGTTTGTTCGAGTTCATCTGCGGCTCACTCTTGCAGACTTACCGCAGGTTGCGATCGAAGAAATCAATGACGACGCGGTCGTAAGCTTCGCCCTGTTCTCCCGTCACCGAAGGCAGACTAAACCCACTCAACGGAAGATCCGTGCGCGTTTCCACATTCGCGGGCGCCGGAAAACAACTTTGCAGCGAAGCAGTCGTGTCGCGAAGCTTGCCGGCTTCGGCGCCTGAGAGAAGCAGCACGCGCGCGTCGCGTACCGAGTGTGCAAAGTCGCACGCATTCGTGTCGTTGTAACTTCCCCACAGGTAAAGTCTCGTCGCCATCCCGGAAAAATACTGCACGAAACCATTATCGAGCCCGGTACAGTTCGCGACGGCAGTGTTCAGCAACTCACTCGGCGATCGCGACACGGAGTCGAGCACCAGCACCTTAATCTGCGGTTCCGCGCGCGCTGCTTTGAGCGCACTGTACGCGCCGAGTTCCACGCCATAGACTCCAAAACTCTGGCCGACCAGCGGCTTCTGGTTTTCCGTCTTCAACGTGCGCAAGTATTTGAGCGCCGCCAACAGATCGTCACCGTCGCGCGTCGCCAGACTGGCCCAACTCACGAGCGGGTTCTCGCCATGACCACGCAAGTCAGGCAAGAGAACTGTGAAGTTGGTTGTCTCGTTGAGCTTGACCCCGAGATTGAAAAGCCACGAACGATCGCCGCCATAACGATGCAGCAGGACCACCGCCGGGGCACCTTCGGCGCCTTTGAGCAACCACCCGCGCGCGCGACCGCCATCCAGGTTCGTCCACGTCTCATCAGTTGCTTTGATTGCGCGGCCGCTGATGCGTGAGAACGAATCCGGCGTAACGACGTAGGCCCGCCGCGTGGGATGCGAAACGCAGTAAACGACAAACGAGAGCGCGCCCACGACTGCCAGCGCAATAACCAATATTATCGGCAGGAAAGACTTGACCAGCCTTTTACCAATTCTTCGTCGGGGCGGCATTAGTGTGAGTGACCTCGGATCGCGTCATCATAGTCCTTCGGCGTATTGATGTTAACAAAAAACCTATCCGCCTGAGTGAGATTCGTGATTTCGGCAAACTCGACCCAACGTGTCTTGACTGTTTCGAGCAGGTCCAATGGCCGCCGGCGGCCTGCTTCAATCAGCTCCGTCGCACGTTGCCGGCAAGAATTGACGCGATAAAAAGCGGCCAGAGGTTGCGGGCGTCCATCGGGCTGAAGCGGAACCACTGCTTCGTGGTCCACACTCAGCTCCGCGAGCCGCTGAAACAGTTCAGCGGTCACGAACGGCAGATCGCAAGCGACGACAATGGCCCACTCGCGTTCGCAGGCTGTGAGCGCCGCATGCAGACCGCCCAGCGCGCCCCACTGCGGATAAATATCCGGAACGCTCGGGAGACGGGCATCGTTACGGCCCACGATCGTAACTAAGTCAGTAATCTGAAGCAGCGTTTCAGAAATTTTTTCGACGAAGGTCTGTTGCTCGATGCGCAGTTGAGACTTGTCCGTCCCCATTCTGCTCGAGGCGCCACCCGCGAGGATAAAGCCTTGACATGATTTTAGGATTCCCAAGATTCTCAAACCCTTGACCGGCTTCTCAGGCCAAGATTATAGTCCTAACGATGAACAGATTTACCCCTCTTCTCAGCGCAGTACTCGTCGCCGTAATGGCGACGTTGGCAGTAGCTCAAAAAGCAGTAGCACCAGCGACGAATGGTCCGGCGCTCTTTGCTCTCGAAGATCTTCGTCCCGGTATGAAAGGGACGGCGAAAACAGTTTTCAGCGGGACTGAAGCCGAGGAATTCGGCGTCGAGATACTCGGCGTTCTGCCGGGATTTCCCGGTCCGCGACAGTCGGCGATTATCGCGAAACTCAGCGGGGCGAACGTCGACAAAACGGGCGTGTTCGCGGGCATGTCTGGCTCGCCGGTTTATATCGACGGCAAGATCGTCGGCGCGATTGCGTTCAGTTTTCCTTTCTCGAAAGAGCCGATTGCAGGGATCACGCCCATCAAGCAGATGATCGATCTCTTCAACAAGGGCTCGGAAAACCTGAAACCGAAAGAACCGCGCGCAGTCTCATTTGCACAGCTCGCCGGTACCGACTGGAAGCCTAATCTGCCGAAGCCGGCGGTTTCTTCAGTTTCACTGGTAGCTCCGGTATCGACCGGATCGCCGTTGCTGCCGCTGCTTGGCCAGCAGATGACGCCCATCGCGACGCCACTCGTGTTCAGCGGTATCAGCCAGGAGTCGTTGTCAGTATTCGCGCCGCAGCTAGTTTCGAGTGGATTGCTGCCGGTGTCCGGTGTCGGCGGATCAGCCGCCATCACACCGCTGGCTGAAGTCAACGGAAACACGTTACCGCCAGGCAGTTCGATCAGCGTGCAACTCGTGCGCGGCGACTACTCCCTCGCGGCGGCCGGAACAGTGACGTTGCGCGATGGAGATCGCATCTACGCTTTTGGTCATCCCTTCCTGAGCCTCGGCGCGTCGGACATGCCGATGACGGAGGCGTCGGTGGTTACCGTAATCTCCAACATGAACAACTCGTTCAAGCTGGCGGTGCCAGGCAGCATGGTGGGCGCGATCTCGCAGGATCGTGCGTCCGGAATCTATGGTCTGCTGCGCCAGGCGCCGAAGATGATCCCGGTGAAAGTCAATCTACACACCAGCCGCGATCGCATCGACACTTATTCTTACGAGATCGCGAATGACTCGTTTCTTACGCCGTTGCTGCTCAATATCACGCTCTTCAATACGATCACTTCGAGCGAACGCGCCCTGGGTGATTCGACTATCACGATGAAGGGCGAGATCAAAGTCAAAGGCCAGGAGCCGATACAGATCGATCGCCGGTTCTCCGCGAACAACTCACCGATCATGGCCGCGGGTTCGATCGCCGCGCCGGTGAGCTCGTTGTTGACGAGTGGCTTCGACGACGTGCAGGTTGACGGCATAACTTTGGACATCTCTTCTTCGGAGACGAAGTACGCGGGCACTCTCGAGCGCATCACTCTCGATCGCACGGAAGTCCGCCGCGGAGAAAAGATCGAAGTGCAGGCTTATGTCCGCACTGAATCCGGAAAGCAGTTTGTGCAGAGGATTCCGTTGCAGATACCGGAAGATGCGGCGCTCGGCCAGTTGTTAGTGTTTGTCGGCGACGGCGGCGCGTTGCAGGAAGGCTCGGCGGCGAAGTCGTTTGTGCCGCAGGATCTGAGCCAACTGGTGCGGGCCATCAACACAGTCAAGAAGAGCGATCGCCTGTACGTGAAACTGTTTCGCATCACGCCCGGCGCAGTGATCGGAACGAGCGAACTGCCGAGTTTGCCGCCGTCGATGGTTGCAACGCTGAATAGCGAGCGCACCTCGGGCGGTTACACACCGACTGTTCTTTCGCCGGTTTATGAAATGGAGTTGCCGCCTGCGGAGTTTGTGATTTCGGGGCAGCAACTGATTGCGATTGATGTCGTGAAATAAATTAGCCGCGGATAATACGGATTCTAAATACAGATCAGCGCTGATCCGTATTTTAAAATCCGTGTGATCCGTGGTTAGTTTTTAGCCCAGCTTCGCGAGCGCGTCGATTCTTTCCTTGAATGCTGCCGCCAATCGATCGACTTCCTCAGCCGAATAATTCGCCGAACGAAAAGCGTCCTTGATTTGATCGTCACTCAGACGCTTTAGCAGGTTGCTCAACCAGCGCGCGTCCGCGACGGTTAAACCTTCGAATAGCTTCTGGTTCTTTCCGTTGTAGTTGAAATCAATCACGTCGCCATTCACCTTCTTGATGAACACTGCCTTTTCGTAATCAGAAGGCTCATTGCGACTGCGAGCAAAAAAGCCGCCCGTCTTTCCGAAAGAGCCGCCCAAATCGCTGATGATGTAGCGTAGCTCTCCCTCCCCGGTGGTGTCGCCGCGTGTTGCGAGGATCTCGTTGTTATCGTCTTTCATGTCCCAGTTATTGATCATCAGCATGAGGATTTTCAGACCACGAAACTCCGGCGCGTCTTTGAAAGGATTGTTCTCCCACATCCAGTTACCCGCGCGCTTCACATTCGCGGGCCGGGCTTCGAGTCGCACATTTTCAAATTCGCCCTTGCCTTCAATCTTCGCCTTCGGAACGAGGTAAGCAATCTCGGTTTCGTAACCGAGCGCCCACAGCAAACGATTGGCGGCAGTGTCAGTCTGTGCTTCTTTTCCGATCTTCGCGATCCACTCGTTTCCTTTAGCATCGCGGACGCGATACTTCTTCGAGTAACCGCCCGTCTTCTGCTCGATGAAAGTCAACTTGCTGATGTCGGGCTTCATCTCCTCGCCGCCCGCGCCGAGCACAAGATTCCGGCTCTCGAGGTCGGTAGGCTCGTGCCAAAGCACAGGCGTACCGGTGAGTTCCTTCTTTTCGTTTTTGTCCTTCTTTTCTTTGGAATCCTGGCCATTTGCGGCAAACGGTAGCGCCAGCATCAGGACCAGTAAGTAGATGGACCAATATCGTGATTTAGTACGAAACATGCTGAGTGTCTCTCCCGCGTGTAGTCTTCTAGTACAAACCTATCGGTCGCCAGATTATAAGGCAATTATTTAGCCGCGGATGAACGCAGATCGACGCGGATCAGAAAATGATCTGCGTCAATCTGCGTTTATCTGCGGTTCACTTTATGGATTAGGAGGGGTTGCGCCTTGGGGTACGATCCAAAGTTGAACAGACAACTCTTCTTTCGGTTTACCGACGAGCGTTACGATACGATGTTGGTCCAATCCGCGTGAGTTGACGAGGTAATCAACTATGCGGCTCGCGTGCTGTTGGACCTCGCCGCGTTTGCCTGACTTCCCTGGATAGATGATCACGTGTCCCGTTGCTGTCGGATCGTTTTGGAGTGCGATGGCGAAGTTGTCGAGACGTGCTTTCTCGTCGTTACGAGAGATGTCTGGAAACTCGTCAAATTTGTAGTCAACGATTTTCAGAACCGGCATATTGACCGCGCAATCAGCCGAGCACTCGAGCGTGTAACCACTCATCGAAAGCGTCGCTCTTACAGTTTGTCCGGCGAGCCCGGTGGTGTCGACTTTGATCGTGCTCGTTCCCTGGCCTTCGATGATCGTTCCCGCTGAGACAGTCCAGTTGTAAACAGGATTGACGTTGGCCGGTACGCCACCCGTATAGCGCGAGCTGAAGGTTAGCGGTTCATTGAGCGCGACCGTTGTCGGGCAGACGATCTCGATCGCGGGGCAGACAGGTTTGACTGCTGCACATGGGTTCACGAGTACGGTCACCGAAGAGAACGCCTCGCATGAACCCTCGCCGCCGACGCTTTGAATGTCGAGCGACGCTTTGTGATAACCCGGCTTCAATCCGGCGAGGTTCCACGTCACGTCCGCACCGTCACCGCTAATCACTCCCGCGGTTGTCGACCACTTGTATTTGATCGGATAGCCGCCCGGCGAAACTGCTTTCGCAGTCAGACGAACTTGCGGCGCGCCATTGTCAGCACAGGCGCTCACGCTGTTGGTGTCTGAAGTTAAACTGAGAGTGAGCGGTGCGTTGGCCGCAGCTACTTTGCGTGTTTGGGAGAAACTTTGCGGCGCGAACAAAAAAGCGACCAGGGCAATTGGCGCCAGGTATCCGATTAGCCGCGATTGATTTCTTAACATCTGCACTCCTTTGAAAGAAGAAAGTCGCAATGACTTTTCGCTTCCATTACACGCCTGGTTTGACTCCCTTACCTGAGTTGGCGTTAGATAAGCCTGCTGCATCCCCAACCTAAGTCTTTTCAACAGCAGAGCTTTTTGAAGATGAGAACGATTCTCTTAATCTGCGCTGTCTGGCTTCTGGTATTTGCCTCTGGTTGCAAGCGCGGTGGTCAGCAAAGCACGAATAATAGTGCCGGGACCGCGGGCGTGTCCAACAATTTGGCCGGGGATCGTACCCGGGCGCGCGACCAGTTGGAAAGAGGTAAGGAACTATACCGAAACGATCAGGACGCCGAGGCGGTACTGGCGTTTCAGGAGGCAGTCAGACTGGATCCCGATCTGGCCGAGGCGCATTTCAGGCTCGGACTGGGTTACGAGTCGATTGGCAAACGCGAAGAGGCGGAAACGGAGTATAAGAAAGCGGTCTCGGCGTACAAGAAGTATCTCGAACACAACGACGGCGATGCCGAGGCCCATTACGCTCTAGGACAGACATACGCGGGGTTGGGTCAGTACACCGAGGCGATACGCGAATATCGCGAAGCGACGAAGTTGAAAGAGGATGATCCGGATATTTATTACGATTTGGGAGTTGCTCTTTCGAAGTTAGCCCAATACGATGCAGCGGCGGCTGCGTTTTCGAAGTCGTTGGAGATCGATCCGGACTACTATCGCGCGCAGGACGGGCTTGATGAAGCGAAGGAAGGCAGCCAGCGAATTCGCGCCGGCAGGAAGCATCAGGCGGACTTACTGAAGAAGCAGAAGGAAGACGAGTTAAAGAAGGCGGGAGAAGGAGCGGCGTCGCCGACTCCGAATATCTAGCATGGCTACTTACACACCACCACCATACTTCCCGCAGGGCTCGCTCGCCCCAGCGGATAAGAATCGATACCGGAAGTTCAAATTATTGATATCGCTGTTGGCGCTCGTGCTGGTTGCGGTGCTGGCGGGCGTTGGTTATGGCGTGTGGCTTCTCATCAATTGGTTGCTTTAGATTCCGAGCTTAACACGATTAATGACCGATTCCCCCATACTCACCTTCGGAAGCGAGCCGCCAACAGGTTCGAGAACAGTGAAGTTGGTATTGGTTGTGGCCATCTTCGTGCTCGTGGCTGGTGGCGTAACGTGGGCGGTGTACAAAGGCGCCAACGGGACCACGGCCGCGTCGCGTAAGCAGAAGCCGCCCCCACCGACCCTTGACGAGCGCACACGCAACACGCTGCTCGCCTGCCTTGCGCAGCCCGGGTTCGTGGGAACGAAAGTAGCCGAAGAAGTGCTCGGCCGTGTACACCTGGAACTGCTACAGGTGCCGGATCAGGAAGTCTATTTTTCCGCTCCTGCGCCTGAGCAAGTTGGCGAGGCCTTCGAGTCGATGGTTGCGCGCTTCGTCAGTGACCCGAAGAAAATCGTGATGGCTACGGACGATGGTTCAGGACGGCTGCGCCTCGGCAAGTACTCGCTCCTGCAGTCGGCGGACAAGCACGTTTTCTTTAAGACGGCAGTGGCCAACATCAAGTTCGACACTGGCACAGTACTCAAATTTCCCTTCAAGCTGGCGACCTACACACTCGATATGCGGGAGTTGGAAGACTTCCTCCTGAACAAGAGTATCTTTGGCGGGCGAATGACAGCGCGGACAGAGCAGACCCGCGGGGGAATGCCCGTCCTCTTCGCGAACCACGGGGCATTAGTTGCACGGCCGGAAGAAACTTCGCTCCGACGGTTCGTCGCTGAACTGACTCGCGACATTCCACCTGACGGCGAAGGCGCGCGCGAGGCGCGTGTGCAGCGCGTACTCGATTTCGTCTCGCGCGAGATCAAGTACGACCAGCGCGAGGCGACTTACCATTTCGAGTTATTGAAAAGGCCGAATGAAGTCTTGATGTCGGGCGAGTCGGATTGCAGCAACAAGGCCATCCTGCTTGGCTCGCTGCTGGAGCAACTCGGCGAAGACTACTTGTTCGTCTACACGCCCGACCACATCACCGTCGCCGTCCGGCAGGGTGGTTTCCCCGCACGCAATGGTCTCCTGGTGGCGTGGCAAGGGGAAGCCTGGCTTATCGCCGAAGGCACGGCGCCGGGGTTTCGCATCGGCATTGACCACCTGCAAGGTGAAGCGCGTTTCAAGCAATACAAGCACATACAGCGACCGAGAGATCGGGACGTGATTTTTGACCTCGCTACGGGTCATCAGTTGTCATTTCAATAGAGCTACGCTTGACACGGAGCGCGCTCATCTTTATAGTCTCCCGTTTCGGACTCACTGTCTGAAGCAAACAAAAGCAACGTCCAGTTGGTTCTGTAGGTGTGGAGGCGTTGCTCGACCAAAGCAGTTCGGTCGTTTGACAATTATTGTGGCGTAAATGGTACGCGTCGCGGCCAGCTTCGGCTGACCGCTCCAGCACGTACTCGCGCAGAAGGAGACTTCTCGCCATGAAGCGACGCCACAGAAAAGTTTCGGCTTGAGGGAAGCCACGATCCACGCCCGCCATTAAATAGCGAATTCAGAACGTCCCTATTAACTAATTTCTAACAGGGCAGCCGCCTGCGCTGACTGCCGGACTGGTTCCGGAAAGAGGTAGGCAGTGGGCCTTTTTGCGCGCTTGACGCGCTCGCATTAAAGAGGGAAAGACGTGCCGACAATCAATCAGCTTGTTCGCAAAGGCCGCCAGCAGGTTAAGTACAAAACGGCCAGTCCTGCGCTTCAGAGTTCTCCCCAAAAGCGCGGTGTCTGCACCCGTGTTTACACGCAAACGCCGAAGAAACCGAACTCCGCGTTGCGCAAAGTCGCGCGTGTTCGCCTGACAAACGGCATCGAGGTGACGACCTACATCCCCGGCGTTGGTCACAACCTCCAGGAGCACTCGATTGTCCTTATTAGAGGCGGCCGCGTGAAGGACCTCCCGGGTGTGCGTTATCACGTGATTCGCGGCACGCTCGATTCCGTCGGCGTTGCCGATCGCAAGCAGGGACGCTCGAAGTATGGAGCGAAACGGCCTAAGGCGGGCGCCGGTAAATAACCGCAAGTAACGAGATACGAATATGCCAAGACGACGAGTAGCCGAACGACGCGAAGTGCTTCCCGATCCTGTTTACAGCAGCCCGCTAGTGACGAAGTTCATCAGCGGCGTGATGTGGGAAGGTAAGAAGAGTGTGGCAGAGGGCATCTTTTACGATGCCATGCGGCAGATCGGCGACAAGACCGGCGAAGAGCCTTTGAAGGTTTTCAAGCGGGCGATCGACAACGTCAAACCGACGGTGGAAGTGAAGTCGCGGCGTGTTGGCGGATCGACTTACCAGGTTCCGATTGAAGTACACCAGGAGCGGCGCGGTGCCCTGGCCATTCGCTGGATCGTCTCCTACGCCCGTGGCCGCGGCGAGAAGACGATGACTGATCGTCTAGCGG
This sequence comes from Acidobacteriota bacterium, assembly GCA_046733535.1. Taxonomy (GTDB): domain Bacteria; phylum Acidobacteriota; class Blastocatellia; order Pyrinomonadales; family Pyrinomonadaceae; genus PSRF01. The sequence goes on along the minus strand of JBKPPH010000031.1, from coordinate 224 downwards.
CCGAAATTCTCGATGCGGCCAACAACCGCGGGAATGCGGTGAAGAAGAAGGAAGACACTCACCGCATGGCGGACGCCAACAAAGCGTTTGCCCATTACAAGTGGTAGCACCATGGCTAAGCACGACCTAAGCAAGTTCAGGAATATCGGCATCATGGCCCACATCGATGCCGGCAAGACCACCACGACTGAACGTATCCTTTATTACACGGGCATCACGCACAA
>JBKPPH010000030.1:0-4571 GCA_046733535.1 Acidobacteriota bacterium | reverse complement strand
TTGATTCGCAATGAACAGTTTGATCCGGTCTAACTATCACAACAACCAGGAGGGTTAGTCATGCACACTTACGATCATGTTGCACTGGAAAACGAGTGGTGCTTTTGCGCGCGGTGGCGCGGAATCAAACGCGGCTACACCGCGGAGGAAGTCGTAAAACTTCGCGGGTCTGTCCAGATCAAATACACGCTCGCGGAGCGCGGAGCACGACGCCTTTGGGAGCTCTTGCACACCGAGCAATACGTTCCTGCACTCGGCGCAATGACCGGGTGCCAGGCAGTGCAACAGGTCCAGGCGGGGTTGAAAGCCATCTACCTGAGTGGGTGGCAAGTGGCTGCTGACGCAAACCTCGCCGGCCACATGTATCCCGATCAGAGTCTGTATCCGGCCAACAGTGTCCCGGACGTGGTCCGTAAGATCAATCAGGCACTACAGCGCGCCGACCAGATCGATCACTCCGAAGGACGGAATGAAATCGACTGGTATGCGCCGATTGTCGCCGATGCAGAAGCAGGTTTCGGTGGTTGTTTGAATGCTTATGAGTTGATGAAGGCAATGATCGAAGCGGGCGCGGCGGCGGTGCACTTCGAGGATCAACTCGCGTCGGCGAAGAAGTGCGGGCACATGGGCGGCAAAGTTCTTGTACCCACCCAGGAGGCGATTCAAAAGCTCGTGGCGGCGCGGTTGGCTGCGGATGTGATGGGAGTGCCGACGATACTCATAGCGCGAACCGATGCCAACGGAGCGGGATTGATCACGAGCGACGTCGACGAGCGCGATCATGCGTTTCTTACCGGAAGCAGGACGCCGGAAGGGTTCTTTTCAGTGCGAGCCGGACTGGACCAGGCGATTGCTCGCGGTCTGGCCTACGCGCCGTACGCAGACATGGTCTGGTGTGAGACGTCGGAACCAAACCTCGAAGAAGCAAGCCGCTTTGCGCATGCGATTCACGAGCAGTATCCGGACAAGTTGCTCGCGTACAACTGCTCGCCGTCGTTCAACTGGAAAAAGAAACTCGACGATCACACGATTGCGAAGTTTCAAAAGGAGCTGGCGCTGATGGGCTACAAGTTTCAGTTCATCACGCTCGCCGGCTTCCACGCGCTGAACCTCGCGATGTTCGAGCTCGCGCAAGGCTATCGTGAATCCGGAATGAGCGCTTACGCTCGACTGCAGGAGATCGAGTTCGAGCGCGCTGCGGACAGCAACTATCGCGCGGTGAGGCACCAGTCGTTTGTGGGCACCGGCTACTTCGACAGGATCGGGCAAATCATCGGCGGCGGTAAGTCATCAACCGCGGCGCTGGTTGGCTCGACCGAGCAGGAGCAATTCGCCGAATCGATCGCGCGCCAGCCGGTTGGAGCCGCTACGGCGTGAACGTTCGACGAAATATGATTCCGGAGAAATTCATTCGCATCGCGCGCCCGTCGACGATCGACTCGAAAGCGATCCAGTCGGGCGCCTCCGGATCGCCGATGCCAAACTTACCATCAGCACGCGGAACGAGTGGCTGAACGCCGTCGAGCAAGAGCTGGCCTTTACGCAACACGATCCGCGTGTCGCCATACCACGGACTGTCGTGGTAGTAGTGACCCGCGAAAGCTTCCCATTCCTTCTTCGTTTCGAAAGTCTTCGGGCCCGTGTAGTTTGCGCCTAAGTACCAGTCGCCGCCGTAAAACGCCTGCGTCACCTTCTGGTTCTCGCGAGTAAAGCCAAGCAGAAACACGTCGAAATCCGGATGCTTGACGATGAAGCGATCAGTTCCCGCGCGCTCGAGCACAACCCTGCGATTCGCGTGCATGAGAATCAGCTTGTTGCCTTCGGCGACGAGTTCGAGTTTTTTGTCGTCGAGTGTCGTGAACGTTCCCGTGTAGTCGGCCGCGTTCTTCACTTCGTCAGCAGCCGCCGGAGGCGCAGGTGGATCGGGAAGGGACTTCGCTGCGAGTGAGGCGTTGAAGAGTTCAACTGCATACTTCGTCACTGCGACTGGTCGATAGCCGCGCAGGTTCGCGTTCACCGAAGCAAACGCGCCGACACCCGCTGTCAAGTCGACGTCGATCGAGGAGCTGAACGCGACCATGCCGCCGGTGTGGCGCAAACGTGTGTGGCCGTCGATGTCGCTCACCCAAACTCCGTAACCGTACGACGCTGGTTCGCCGCGATAAGGAGAGATGATCGCGGACTTCGTAAACAGCGCGAAACTTTCTTCCGAGATGAGGCGGCCCTTCGGTAAGGCGCCGCGGTTGAGCAGCATGCGCATGTACTTCGCCATGTCGCCGGGTGTTGAAGCGATGCTGCCCGCAGCGATGTCGACTTCGATCCATTGCGCTTCCGCCAGTGGGCCAAGAGCTGGGAATGGTTTTCCTCCCTCGAGTGGCTCGTAACCGACCGCGATCTTTTTCCGTAAATCGTTCGTGATGATCGGCGCACTCGCGGTCATTCCGAGAGGCACAAGCATGCGCGCGCGCATCGTCTCGGCAAACGGTCGTTTGTCGACGGCCTCGATCAGAAAGCCGAGGATGTTGTAACCGGTGTTTGAGTAAAGAAAACGTTTGCCCGGAGCGTACGCCGTCCACAGTTCGCCGAGCAGCGCGTCGAGCAGGAGCGGCGCGCCCGGCAGTCCGGCACTGTGACTGAGGATATGGTGCGTCGTGATCGCTTCGAACTTGGAGCTGATCTTCAACCACGGAAGATATTCGACGATTGGTTTGTTGAGATCGAGTTTGCCTTCGTCGCGCAACTGCAACAGGGCGAGGGCGACGAATGACTTCGAGATCGAGCCGATCTCAAACATCGTTTCCGGCACGACCCGCAGGCCCGCCTTCGTGTCTGCATAACCGTAAGTGGACGCCCTGATCAGACCGTCGCGATTAGCGAGCGCGAGCGTCATCCCCGGCGCGCCTGTCTCCCGCATGTGCCGCGCGATGAATTGATCGAGTCGAGCGAACAGTGGCTGCACCGCAGCCGCCTGGGCCAAGTTCCGCGCCGGCACAATCGATCGCAGGAGCGTCACCGCCACCGCAGACTTCGCGCTACTCGAGATGAATTTACGTCGTGAAAGGTTCATCGGTATTGATCCGTTCTATCCGTGGTTACTATGCCCAGCAGTCAGAGTTTTTATTGATTATGGAGATCACTGAACTTGCTCAATCTCGCCAGTGACGGAAGCAATCAACTCGAAGAGAGCTTGCCAGCCGACGAGGGAATACTCCCGGCCTTCAACATCGAATAGGAATTTGGCGTCGCGTTCATTTCCAAATGTCGCGATTGAGCCGACGACGACCTCGTGCTCCTGAACTTTGACGATAACGTAATCGGTCTGAACATACCTTTTACCGTTGAGGCCTTTTGCGGTCCCACCGTTGGTTTGATACTTGCTCACTCGGCGCTCTGAAGTACGTTGCAGTATTTTCCACGCAAAGTCATTTTGTTGAGGAAAGAGTCGGGAAACAAGGTCATTGGAAAGATCGGTCAAGTACTTGTCATCAACCTGATGCTCCGGCACAGCGACAAACAAAGCGAGCTGCTCTGTTGCGTGATGCATAAGCGCAACCCTGGTCTCAGAGGACGGCGTAAGTGTAAAGCCCTGTGGAGTCGTAAACTTTACGCCGGCAATCTCATTAGCTTGTGTACCCTCCAGTCTCGGCGAAGAAATCTGTTGCGCCGAAATGCTGCTTATGGTGAGAAGCATCGAGGTCGCCAGTAGAAGAATTGTGGTCTCCGCGAAATTTCCGCAGGACAAGCTGGTTAATCGTATGAATGGCTTTCTTGGCATAACGTCAATGGAACGGAACGATGTCTAAAATCAATTTCAGGATCAGGGAACCCGAATTCTAGGTGCTTGCATTGTAAACGTATAGCCCCTGATGGCTCCTCCCGCGATAGGAGGTGCCCCCTGAACCATATTTGTTAAAGTTCTTTGTTGAGTCACGGTAGCGGCGATACCATTGTCCGGTACTACCATAAAGGAAGCCGCCTGATTTGTCGTGAACTCTTTATTGAAAAACTGAATCGCATTCCGCTGATCATTCGGACTCTGTGGCACGAAACCGAAAGAGTTGGATACGAGGTCGCCAGCTTGCCCTTGACCATCCAGGGGAACTAATCCCGTCGCTTGGGTTACTTGAGGCTGTACAGATTCGCTCACACTTCCGATCACGTGGGCGTGATCGTTACGAGTTCGGTTTCAAGTTGAGCGTTAGGAGGTTGGGTTTGGATGGGGCTGCTTGACTTCAACTCCGGCGGCCTCCATCGCGCCCAGATCAACGTGCCGGATACCAGTAAAAGAACGAGCAGTACGAAGAGTCTCAAGCAATGGGACTGTGCTTTCGCAGCGGATGACATGGTCCAACTCCTCTGGTGAGAATTAAAAACACGCTCGATGGTGGCGTGAGTTGCGAAGAATGGCGACCTCAGTATAGCTGCGGTGATAGAATGCCTCAACAAAAATCCCGTCTCCTGAGGTGTGAATGAAAATTGCGTTCTGCTTGATCTTGATCATGCTCGCCGCGCCGCGTTGGACCATGCAAACAAGCGGCGTAAACGCGCGGCTGCGTGGCGTGAGCGCGGTC
>JBKPPH010000029.1:0-40707 GCA_046733535.1 Acidobacteriota bacterium | reverse complement strand
ACGTGGGTCTGAACAAGGTGACGGCTGATGTGGACGCGGAAAAAACTCCGGCGTTGGAGTGGGAACTTTGGTTGCGTGAGAAAGTGATCGGACGCATTCCCGGAGCGTAGAATGTCAAAGCAACTGATTCACGCGCAGCTCTTGTTGGGTGAAAAAGTGTTCGCGCTCAACGGGCAGCCAATCGGAAGGCTGGAAGACATCCGCAGCGAGAAGGATCGAGGCCAGTTCTTCGTGACGGAATTTCTGGTGGGTAGCTATGCGATGTTAGAACGACTGGCAGCGTGGCAAATGGGGCGCACGTTATTGCGTCTGTTTGGTGCGAGGAAGAGTGAGGGTTATCGGATACGGTGGGACCAACTGGATCTTTCGGAGCCGCATCACCCGCGGTTGTTGTGTGAAGTTGACGAGTTGTTGCCCTTGAAGAGGGAACAGTATCCGTCATGAAAAAAGACCTCGCGCTTTGGCGTCTTTGCGCGATATGCCTTTTCTCGAGCGCGCTCGCAGGCTGTTCAGCCAAGCCCTCCGGCCCGCTCGCCTTTGTCACCAATGAACGCGACGGCACGATCACAGTCATCGACACCGCCACGGATCGCGCCGTCTCAACGATAAAAATCGGCGGACGTGTGCGAGGCATTCGTTTGAATTCCGAGAGAACCCGGATCTGGGTCGCGATCAGTTATCCCACCAACCAATCGCAAGGCGAAGACAAGATCGCGGAGCTGGATCTAAACGGCAACATCATCGCGAAGTACGAAGCCGGCACCGATCCCGAGAACTTCGTGGTCGACGACAACGCCACCCGTCTCTACATCGCGAACGAAGACGCCGGCACAGCTTCAATCACCGACGTTAAAGCGAATCGAGTCATTGCCACCATGCCCGTCGGCCTTGAACCCGAAGGCGCGGCGATGAGTCCGGACGGCCGTTGGGTGTACATCACATCCGAAGCCAGCAGCACGGTGAGTGTTATCGATACGCAGACCGGCGAAGTGGTGAAAACGTTTTTGGTCGGCGCCCGGCCGCGTGAAGCCGCCTTCTCAGCCGACAGCAAACGAGCCTACGTGACAGCCGAAAACGGAAATGTCGTGTCAGTCGTCGACACTAAAGATCACACCGTCACGAAAACGATCGAACTGCCTCGCGGCGATGGCGCCGTCCAACTAAAACCGAAAGGCGTGGTAGTCTCGCCCGACGGCAAACGTGTTTATGTCGCGACCGGGCGCGGTAACAGTGTGGCTGTCATCGATGGCGAGCACTTGTCTCTCATTACGTTAATTCCAGTCGGCCAACGGCCGTGGGGTATCGCACTCACGCCTGACGGTCGCAAGCTCTACACCGCAAACGGAGTTTCCAACGACGTTTCCGTCGTCGACACCAGCACGAACAAGGTTATTGCGACTATCAAGGCCGGCGACGGCCCGTGGGGTATCGCCTTGTAGGCGCGGTGGCAGGCTGACAGGATTTCACACGATAATCAGGATAAAAACCTCATGTTAAGTGTCTACTCTGAGCTGGTTGTGGTATAACAGGCTACCCCCCTTCCCCTTGATTCTAATTAAACACTTGAACTCTGGCTTGTCGCTGCAATGGAGGAGCGTTAGTTGAGTAGACAAAGTCGTACTCGTTCGAAACCCGTGGAAGGCTTGCAAAAGGAACCATCAGGGATCCGTGGGTTTGATGAAATCACTGGTGGTGGTTTGCCTAAAGGGCGCCCCACACTCGTATGCGGGAGCGCGGGCGCGGGCAAGACACTCTTTTCCATGGAGTTCCTCGTGCGGGGCGCGATGGACTATGACGAGCCCGGCGTGTTCATGTCGTTTGAAGAAACCGACGAAGAGCTGACGAAAAACGTGGCCTCGCTTGGCTTTGACCTGAACCAGTTAATCGCCGAGAAGAAGCTGTTGCTGGACTACGTGTTCATCGAGCGCTCTGAGATAGAAGAGACTGGTGAATACGATCTCGAGGGATTGTTTCTTCGCCTCGGGCACGCGATCGATACGATTGGAGCCCAGCGCGTTGTTCTCGACACGCTCGAAGCTCTCTTCTCGAATCTACCGAATGAAGGCATCATCCGCGCCGAACTCCGGCGCCTGTTTCGTTGGCTTAAAGACAAAGGAGTGACCGCCGTCATCACCTGCGAGCGAGGGGAAGGAACACTGACTCGCTATGGCCTGGAGGAGTACGTCGCAGACTGCGTGATTCTTCTCGATCATCGCGTACAAAACCAAATCTCAACGCGGCGGATGCGCATCGTCAAGTATCGCGGTACTTCGCATGGAACTAACGAATACCCATTTCTGATCGATCGAAAAGGCTTTTCTGTTTTACCGATTACGTCCGTAGGGTTAAATCATAAAGCGTCGACAGAACGTATTTCCTCCGGCATCGAACGCCTCGACACTATGTTGAATGGCAAGGGGTTCTATCGCAGCAGTTCGATACTGGTTTCGGGAACAGCCGGAACGGGAAAGAGCACCATTGCGTCCCACTTCGTGGAGGCCGCTTGCCGCCGCGGAGAGCGGGCACTCTACTTTGCATTTGAAGAGTCGCAGGATCAAATCATTCGTAACATGCGTTCGGTGGGCATCGAACTCGAAAAACATGTAAAGAAAGGTTTGCTGCAGTTTCAAACCTTCCGCCCGTCCGCTTTCGGTTTAGAAGTGCACCTGGCTTTAATTCATCGTGTTATCAGTGACTTCGAACCGGACTTGGTGGTGGTAGATCCGATCACAAACTTTCTGGCCGTCGGCGACACCATTGAAACAAAATCGATGCTCATGCGGCTGATCGACTTTCTTAAGGTGAAGCAACGTACGGCAATGTTTACGAGTTTGACTTCAGCGAAGGCTGAGATTGAAGACTCGGAAGTCGGTGTCTCATCGTTGATGGACACGTGGTTATTAGTAAAAAATATCGAAGCGAACGGCGAGCGCAATCGCGGGCTCTACATCCTTAAAGCGCGTGGCATCGCGCATTCAAACCAGGTGCGAGAATTTGTAATGACGCCGCACGGCATTGAGCTCATCGACGCTTACGTCGGCTCAGATGGAGTATTGATGGGGTCCGCCCGAGTATCACAAATCGCGCGCGAATCTGCGGCAGAGCTCGAACGGCGTCAGGCAACGCAGCGCAAACAGCGGGAACTCAAGCGTAAGACGGATCTCTTCGAAGCGCAATTAGCCGCATTAAAGAGCGAATACGAAGCCGAGCGGGACGCGCTCCTCAGGGAATTGGATGAAGCTCAAAGACGCGAATCCTTGATGGAGACTCAACGCCTCGAAATTGCACGGTTACGGCATGCAGACAAGACTCCAGTTCAGGTCGATGAAAATGGCGCCAAAGAGCCCAGGAAAGGAACCGTTAGATGAAAGCCCCCGTGAAACAAACGCGACGAACTAAGAATGGCCATTTGCCCGAGGCAAAAGTCGAAGATTCCCACCACTGGAACTTGCGACTTTATGTTGCGGGTCAAACCCCACGCTCGCTGACTGCCTTCAGAAATCTTAAAGAGATCTGCGAGGCGCACCTAAAAGGTAAGTATCACATCGAAGTGATAGATCTGATGCAGAATCCAACGCTTGCCCGAGGCGATCAGATCCTGGCAATCCCCACTCTCGTACGAAAACTGCCCCAGCCCATCAGAAAGATCATCGGAGATCTCTCCAACACCGAGCGCGTTCTGGTGGGTCTGGATATTCAACCAGGTTAAGAAAGCACATGTGAAGTAATGCCAAACCAGCAAAACCACGATGCAGAGTCCAGCAGCAAGACTTCGCTTAGGACCAAACTCCGCAATGCAACGGAAGCGTTCGAAGAGAACGTTAAAACAGGTCCGCTGCGACGCGCTAAGTACATCCTGCGGCTCTATGTGACCGGATCGTCAGCGCGATCTTTGAAGGCCGTCTATAACCTTCAAAAGATATGCGAGGAGCATCTCCCAGACTATGATTTGGAAGTGATAGACATTTACAAGAATCCGACGGCGGCCCGGGAAGAGCAAATCATTGCCGCGCCCACCTTAGTTAAACAATTACCGTCGCCACTCAGAAGGTTTGTCGGCGATCTTTCGAACACACAGAAGGTCCTGGTGGGACTGGATATTTACAAGCGCCAGGATTTAACCGGCGCTTGAACCTGCGCACCTCCCAACTAGAATGGCACAACGAAGAGAAAGCTTAAGGGAACCAGAGAGCGAGATCGAGAGACTGCGGCAGCGTTTGCAAGAGGCCGAGGAAACACTGCGCGCGATTCGCGAGGGTGAAGTCGATGCTTTAGTCATCGAGAGTCCCGAGGGGGAAATGATCTACACCCTCACGACCGCCGACTATCCTTACCGGCTCATGATCGACGAGATGAACGAAGGCGCGGTCAGCGTTTCGCCTGACTCGATCATTCTTTACAGCAATCGCAACTTCGGCGCGATCATCGGTATGAATGAAACGAGTGCGACGGGTGTCCCATTCGGCGATTACATTGTGCCGTCCATGCGCGATCAATTTCTCGACGATCTGCGACAGGCGCACAAGCACGGTATTCGGCGGGAGTACATGCTCGGTCTGAACAGCGGCAGAGAAGTTCCGGTGCTCCTTTCGTTTGCAAAGCTTCAGCCGGAAACGAACTCGATCAGTATCGTCGTCAGCGACTTGACCGCCCAAAAAGGGTTGGAAGAAAAACTTCGCCAGGCCAAGAACACACTCGAGGAACAGGTAGCGGAGCGCACGAAAGAGTTGCGTGATAGTGAGGCCCGTCTCTTTGGCATCCTGGAACACAGCGCTGCGGACTTGAAAGCCATGCGGCGGTTGAACGAGATCGGCACGCGTTGCGCGAAGGACGCACACGACGTCGAGAGCTGTCTCGGCGAAATCCTGCAAGTCGCGATTGAAATAAGCGGCGCAGATAAAGGAAACATTCAGTTAATCGATGCCGAAGGCGGCAAGCTGAGGCTCGCGACGCAAAGTGGTTTCGAAAAGCCGTTTCTAAAGTTCTTTGCGGTTATCGACGACGACACGTCAGTCTGCGGGCGCGCGATGCACTTGCAGCAGCGCGTGATGGTGGAAGATGTAACCGAAAGCGAGAGTTTTCCTGATCCAGCGGCGCGGCAAGTATTGGTTGACGCGGGTGTGCGCGCAGTGCAATCCACTCCGCTCATCAGCAGCGGCGGAGCGCTGCTGGGCATGATTAACACTCACTTCGAAAGCCCGCGTCGAGCGAGTGAACAGGAGCTGCGGCTCATGGATCTGCTCGCTCGGCAATCTGCTGATTACCTCGAACGCAGGCGGGTCGAAAAAGAACGAGAGTTGTTGCTCTCGCGCGAGCACGAACTGCGTCAAACGGCGGAAGAAGCGAACCGCTTGAAGGACGAATTTCTGGCGATCATGTCGCATGAGCTCCGTAATCCGCTCAACGTAATTCTTGGTTACGCTGAGTTGCTCCTGCGCACCGAGGAGATCCGAAACTCGGCGAGCCTGAAGCGAATGTCCGAAGCCGTCAAGCGGAATGCGGTGGCCCAATCGAAACTGATACGCGACCTGCTCGACCTCTCGCGACTGCGTAGTGGAAAACTCGAATTGAATCGCGAAACAGTTTCACCTGTTGCTTCAATCGAAAACGCGATCGAGACCGTGCGCAACGACGCTGAAAGTAAGGATATCTCGATCAGTGTGTCGACTCCTGACGAAGCGGTGTTTGTGCAGGCGGACCCGGTTAGACTCGAGCAGATCATCTGGAACCTGCTCAATAACTCAGTCAAATTTACTCAAAACGGCGGGCACATTTCGGTCCGCCTCAAGGCCGAAGCGAACCATATCGTGCTGACAGTCGAGGACAACGGTCAGGGATTCGACGCCTCATTCCTGCCTCACATCTTCGAAATATTCCGGCAAGCTGATTCGGGCACAAACCGCTCGCAATCCGGCATGGGTATCGGGTTGGCGGTGGTCCAACAACTCGTCGAGTTACACGGCGGCTCCGTTACCGCGTATTCACCGGGGGCCGGACAAGGCGCGACGTTCACCATCCGACTGCCGCGCAGCGTGGAGGCAAAACAAGCCCTCGCGCCGATGCTCGACCTGCGCAACGGCTCACTGAAGGGAATGGCCGTGCTGGTGGTCGACGATTCCGAAGACACGACGGAGATGGTGCGTCACCTGTTAGAAATCGGCGGTGCGACAGTCGACGTAGCCACCAGTGGTTTTGAAGCGCTGGGGCTGGCACGTGAGAAGGAGTTTCACGTTGTGTTGTCGGACATTTCCATGCCGGGCATGGATGGATTCGAGTTTCTCAGAAGGTTGCGCGAGCTGCCGGGGAAGGATGACGTTCCGGCAATTGCGTTAACTGGATTTGGCCGTCCCGAAGACGTGCAGCGCGCGAGTGCAGAGGGCTTCTACGCACACCTCACGAAGCCCTTTGATATCGAAACACTAGCAAGGCTGCTGCAAAACCTACCATCGAAAAAGAACCGCGGATAATACGGATCCAGTAAATCGATTTTCGCAGATCGGTGTAAATCGATTTTTTAGATCTGTGTTATCCGTGGTTACTGCGCTGTTGAAGTGCTCGATGGACTTGCCAGCTTCTTCACGTACTTGTCGTACCACGCGAGGTAGCGCTCCATCCGGTCGCGTTGATAACTCGGCCTTTGAATGCCGTGGTTCTCGTTCGGATAGATGATCAGTTGTGTTTCGATACCCAGACTGCGCAGCGCCTGGTACATCTGCTGGCTACCCTGAACAGGCACGTTGAAGTCGCGCTCGCCGCCGAGAAACAACGTCGGTGTTTGAATCCGATCCGCGTGTAAAAACGGATACGAGATCTTCACATACGTTTCCCACGCTTTTGGGTTCCAGGGCGGTCCAATCTCGTAATCGTATTGAATGATGTACTGATCGGTGCCGTAGAACGCGACCGTAAACGCGGTGCCCGCGCCGCTGGTCGCGGCTTTGAAACGAGTGTCACTCGCGATCAGGTAGTCAGTCAGAATTCCCCCGTAGCTCCAGCCGCCCACGCCAAGTCGATCCGGATCGGCGACGCCCATCTTGATCACGTGATCCACTCCAGCCAGTAGATCCTGCACTTCGTAGTTGCCCCAGTCTGCAAAGATCGAACGCGAAAACTTCTGCCCGCGACCGGAACTGCCGCGATAGTTCACCGCCAGCACGGCGTAACCATTCGCCGCGAATAGCTGCCGCTCGAGACTGAACGAATGCTGATCCTGCGAGTTAGGCCCGCCGTGAATTCTCAGCAGGAGCGGAACCTTTGTGCCTTTGACGTATCCAACCGGATAAGTCAGCAGACCATTAACCTGCGTGCCGTCTTTACTCCTAAACTCCACCTCTTCGGTCGCACCGAACTCCAGCTCCGCAAACAGCGCATCGTTCTGGTGTGTTAGTTGGCGCAGCGACTTTCCTTCCCAAACGTAGAGCTCATTTGCTTTCGCATCACCACCCGAGATGGCGACTGCACGCGTGCCGGCGAAGTTCCAATTCGAAATAACAATTGGCGGAGGCACCAATTTCTCGACCTGGCCTCCCGATACGTTCACCCGCGCTGGATACACTGATCGATCGTCAGTCACGAGAAAACGGATTGACTTGCCGTCCGGACTGAAACGCGGTGACGACACGCCGCGATCGAGATCCTCGACAGCCTTCAAACGAACCGGAGCGGCGCCGCCATCCGCGGGCACGAGCGTCAGATGCTCCATGCTGTAAGCGCCGTATTTCTTCTCCTCGCCTTCGAGAACAGCGATCCATTTCGAGTCAGGACTCCATTCGGGCCGCGAGCGACCGGCACGCACCGCTTCAGGCGTCAACTGTTTCTCAGTCGCTCCCGGCTGCGCGTCGGCGACGTAAAGTTGTGCTGCCGGATCGCGATCGGGATCGTCCGAGTGGTTGCTCATAAATGCGATGCGAGTGCCGTCAGGCGACCACGCTGGTGAGCTCTCATCCCATTTGCTCTTGGTGAGCCGATCGAGTTTTTTTGAAGCGATGTCGAAGAGGTAGATGTACGTGTGACGTCCGGAGAGCAGGTAACCCTGTCCGTCCTGCTTGTAGCGGTAACGATCGATGACGATTGGCTTGGGCACGCGCGGTGTCGCACCCGGTTGCGGAGACGGACCGGGATCCGACTCAGGGTCGGGATCGCCAATCACTAGTGCCAGGCGCTTCGAATCAGGAGACCACTCATAACCCTGCAAACGCCCTTTGAGCTCCGTGAGCTGCGTCGCTTCACCACCGCGTCGATCCATCAACCAAACCTGGCTGCCGCGCGCTTTGCCCGGCCGCGAAGAAGTAAACGAAAGATACGCGCCGTCAGGACTCCAGCGCGGCGAGTTCTCGCTCTCCTGGCTGAAAGTAATTTGACGATCGTTGCTGCCGTCGATGTTCACCATCCAGATATGCGAGTTCGACTTGTCTTCCTTCGCGTTGGTGGTGCCCACGGTGTAAGCGACCCATTGGCCGTCAGGCGAGATTTGCGGATCGCTGACGTTGCGAAAGCTCATCATGTCGTCGAGTTTTAGTGGACGCCGTGCGGTTTGCGCCGGCAGCGCGTTCGCGAGCGCAAGGATCAACAGCAGGGAGATAGAAGACAGGCGTCGTCGAAACATAAGGGCAGCCTCCTGGAGAAATTCGCATGAGTTTACCATAAGCCGCAGATGAACGCAGATCACCGCAGATCAGAAAAGTTTGTTTCTGATCCGCGTTTATCTGTGTAAATCTGCGGCTTATTTTTCTGGTCCGTAGTTGATTCGCCGAAGCTCTGTCATGCGGCCGCCGTTGAGCGTGCCTTCGACAATCTCATACCCGAGCAGCGCAAACACTCTTCCCCGCAGGAACAACGGTCTCGCGTTTCCATACCAATCGACGCACGACGCCTCGCATTTATCGTCGATCGCTTTATCCGGTTGTGATCCAAGCTCACCGACCTCCTGAAACTGTAACGACTCGTTTCGCAGAAACAGGATCGCAGCCGAATTCCGAAACAAGTGTTCGAATCCTGGCCGCGCGGGAGTGCTAATCGGCAACCCGAGCATGCCTGTGTTTTCGCCGTCCGGTTTGTAAAAGAAACCATGACTACGCAGCTCTCCCTGCGAAGCCTCCGCGCGCGTGTAGCGCGACACGATCTCAGGCGATGGGCCCAGTCGCACAGATGAGAAGTGCAAGTCTTTGCCGTCGGTGCCTACAACCACTGCATCCGCACCCATCTGCTCGATTCGATCGACGCCGTGCGGCAGCAGCAATCTATGTGGATTGCCGAATTTCCAATCGACGATGAAGAGCTCCGACTCGACACGCTTTTGCGAGCGTCCCCAGCCGCTTCCTGTTCCGTAGAGCACATAGTTGCCGACGAAGCGATTCTGAAATGTGTAGCCGACGGGCCGCTGGAGCTTTCTGTAGTTTGCACGATGCACAAACTCACTGCCGTCGGAAAAGCTAAACAGCGGCACTCGCATCAGCGCCACGTCGCCCTCCGCGACTTCCGCAGCCCACATGCCGTCGCCCTTCGACTCGGAGCGCACCAGCACGTTGAGATGTTGATCGTCACTCTGAAGAAATGAAAACTGATCGACGGGACTACCCGACACACGCAACGCGCTTGGACCGGAGCCGTCAAGCGGCATGCGGAAAAGAATCGACTTGTTCTTTTCCTCGAGTGACCACGTGCTGGCCCAAACGTAGACAGAATCAGGCGAAACGTAGAACACATGTCCCGGAGGACCTATCACCGACGTTGCCGCGCAATTGAAACCACCACCGGCGAGATCGCAAATCGTGACGGTGTGGAGCGCGATACTGTCGTCCTCGGATGTGAGTTCTTTTGCCGGCAGGTAAACGCGAGTCGCCGGTAAGATACGTTGAAACTCTTCCGCCGTGGCGCCTTTGTGCCACCTGCGCACCGCCGGAAACGACTGCATCAGGTTTGGCTCGCCAGCGGTTAAATATTCAGGAGAATAAAAGATCAGCTTGCTGCCGATCAGACGGCTCGCGAAATTGCGTGAAGAGTAGTAGTCGTCACTACGCAGGTGATACGTCGAGCGGTACGAGAGAAGGCCCGCATTGTCGATATCGAATAGACCAACTTCGGTGCCACCGCGTTCATAACTGTAGCCGATCACCGCGATGGTGTTGTCCGAGATGAGCAACTCGTCGTACCAGGTGTCTTTCGGATCTATCTCCGGACCAAAAGCATTGACGGTGGAGATCGGCTGCAACGCACCGTCGCCGACGGCGACAGTGAATAGACGGCCGCGACGTAATACGATGAGGTAATCGCCGTGCACCTTGACGATGCCTCCTTCGTCAACGCCCGCATGCTGAACATTGGTTACTGATTCATCTGCCTTGAGAGGCTCTGGCGCTGACGAAACGGTCACTACTTCTTGCAGGGCCTCTGCTGATCCTCCTGCTGTGACTCCGCCTCCGGAGTTCATCCCGCGGCCCGGTCTGCGCCGGTGTTTTTTTGCCCATGCACGAAGGTAGCTCTTGAGTTCCTGCTCCGACCTGAAGGCCCTCATGGTCTTCTTCGGCGGTGTTGGATTGAATGCGGCAACTGGAAGGGAAGTGACTATTACGACTGTGAGCGCTACGAGGAAAACGGTCTTCATAACAGGTACCTTTCGATCTGTAACTGTTTCGAGGAACGGGGAGGTGAGAAGAAACTTGCGCGAGAAAAAACTGGCCTAAACGGGCTTCCACTCACGGCGGAGCAGTCCGTAGAAGAGCGCATCCTGAAGCTCGCCGTTAACGTGCCAACGCTCACGGAGAAACCCTTCACGTTGAAAGCCCAGTCTCTCGAGTGTGCGAATAGACGCAGCATTGCGCGGGTCCACGTCAGCTTCGAGTCGACGCAGTTCCATTACTTCGAAGGCATGCGACACCAAAGCCTGAAGTGCTTCATGCATGTAACCTTTACCCCAGTAAGCACGGGCCATCGCATAACCGATCTCTGCGCGACCGTTATCGAGGTTAAGGTTGAAGAGCGTTGTGGTGCCGATAACGAAATCGGACTCGCGTAACGCCAGTCCCCACTTCATCATCGTGTTGCTCAGATTCCCGGCAGCGATTTCGCGTTGCATCTCTGCCGCTGATTCTCTATTGGCGAGTGGACCAGTGCTCCAATAACGCATCACCTGTGGATCGGAGAAGACAGCGTAGAGGCCATCAATATCATCTTCGGAAATCCAACGAAGGACCACGCGCGGCGTGGTGATTATGGGGAGAGTGTTTGCATCCATGCGGCGGGATTGTACGAAAGGGGTGGCAACGTGTGCCACCCCTTTACACAACCAAGCCCGGGCTTAGTTGTTGTCGTCAGGGGGAATCACCAGCTTCTGACCAATTTGAATCTTATCGGGATCGTTTAACTTGTCGCGGTTCGCATAGAAGATCCGCATGTACTCGTTCGCGTCGCCGTAGAACTGCTTGCTGATCTTCGAGAGGTTGTCGCCGCTCTTGACCTCGTAGGTCTGGCCGCCCGAACCCTGGCCTCCACCCGCGGCTGCTCCGACAGCACGGCTCGAGTCGACACTGATGTCCGCGGTGATATCGTCTGCGTTTGGATTGACGAGCTTGACCTGATCCCAAAACTTGTTCTTTGCGTCTTCAGACGGCGCAATGGCACGAATGAAAAGTTTGTTGTCCTGTACGTGCAGGTTTTGGAATTGGATGCGTTGTTGATCCGCGGTCGTGAGCACCGTTTGATATTTCTGCTTCAGCTCGTTGAAGCGTTGCTGCGCGCCTTGCTGTTGCTCAGCGTTCGATGCGCCGCGTCCAAACATCTTGTCGAAAAGTCCCATGATGATTTCCTTTCCTTGATGATTAAGCCTGTGGGGGGAATCGAGGGGGGTTGTTACGCAGGGGTCGGCGACAATAATACTACTTAACAAGACTCGCGCAAATTGTTTTTTGACTGCGGAGAAGCGAGATGTTTGTAGCGTTATTACATTTTGTTTATCGCTCTGTTGAGCCTTCGTGAGATGGTGCTTCCTCTAGCTCAACATTTCTGCGATGAGACGATCGACGTGAATGCGAGTGGTGTCGAGCAGGCGCATTCCGTTGTGTTCATCCGCGCGGAGTAGCAACGGTAGTTCGGTGCCGCCGAGAATCACCGCCTCGATACCATGACGTGCTTTCATGTCGTCGGCGATCTGCAAAACTTTCTCGCGCGTCTCAGGCTTGAAGACGTCCTTGAGCAGTTCGCCTAAATAGATCTCGTGAATGTAAGCCTGCTCCTCACTGCCCGGCATGATCAACTCGACGTTCGTGCGCGAGAACACGGACGGGTAGAAAGGCGCTTGCATCGTGTAGCGTGTCCCAAACAACGCCACGCGTTTCAACCCAAGCGCCTCCACTCTTTCGCGCGCCGCCTCGACGATACTGACCAACGGCAAAGCGCATCTGCGCTCAAGCTCATCAAACACGATGTGGGCCGTGTTTGCCGTGAGTGCTCCGAAGTCGGCGCCGGCTTTGCGGAGCTTGTCGATTTCCTCCACGAAGTAGTCGGCAACCTTATCGAGTTCGTTGGCACTCATCCACGCCAGCAGTCGCTTGATATCGACGCTGTTGATGATCAGTGGTGGAGAAGCTCCGTCGGCCTTCTCGCGATACTGCGCGGTCAGCAACCGGTAATAGTCGATTGTCGATTCAGGGCCGGTGCCGCCGATGAGACCAAGTGTTTTCATTGTTGCGTGCTCGTGCTCCTCGCTGGTTCGCCAATGTCATACTCGGGTTTCGGAATGCCCATCAGCCATTTATCAAACCAGCCAACGATGTGCTGCAAACGCTCGATGCGGTGCCACGGTTGTCCTGAACGCGACAACTCGTGTGACTCGTTCGGAAAGCGCACCATGACGGTTGGAATCCGCCGATATTTCAACGCGCGAAACATCGCTTCGCCACCTGCACCGGTGGGCGTCCGCCAGTCAGCCTCGCCGAGGATGAACATGACGGGAGTTTGGACTTTGTTGACGTAAGTGATCGGCGAGCGCTTCGTGTAATCTTCCGGATCTTCAAACGGCGGCGCCTTGAACCATGAAGGTTGGAAGAGCGTGAAGTCGGCCGTGTACCACCAGTCAGACCAGCTCGCGATATCGCGTTGCGAGACTGCCGCCGCAAAACGGGTCGTCTGTCCAATCGTCCAGTTCGTCAACAGCCCGCCGCCACTACCGCCCGTGACGCCCAGTTTCTTGTCGTCAATGTAGCCGCGGCGCACAACTTCATCGACCGCAGTCATCAGATCCTTGTAATCATCACCGGGGTAATTGTGCTGAATGATGTTTCCAAACTCCTGACCGTAGCTGGTGCTGCCACGCGGGTTTGGATACAGCACGACGTAACCTTTCGCCGCCATCCACTGAAACTCGTGATCGAATATGTATCCGTAAGCCGAGTGTGGTCCACCGTGAATATTCAGAATCAACGGATACTTCTTGTTCGGATCGAAATCCGGCGGCCGTTGAATCCAGCTCTGAATCTTCTTGCCGTCAAAGCTCGTGTGCCACATCACCTCCGGCTCGGTGAGGTTTAGTTTTGAGAACAACTCATCGTTGATGTGTGTCAGTTGCTTCGGCTGGCTGCCTGGCTTGTCGAGCAGGAAGAGATCGCCGATCCGGGTCGGCGTTGAAATCAGCAGCACAAACTTCGACGCATCCGGCAGGGCGCGATAAGTAACCACTGCCTGGTTTCCGGTTGTGACGTCAGACTCGCGCCCACTCGCAACGTCGAAGGAGCCGAGATTCGCCTTGCCTTCTTTGGCATACACCACCGTGATGCTGCGTCCATCACGCGACCACACGGGTAAGCTGCCACCGCCGCCTCTTGGCGCAGTGTTGTCGCCACCCACTCCACTGCCGACGTCGTAATCAAAATTGGCCGTAAGATTTCGCGGTTTCGCGCCGGATTCCATGTCGATCACCCAGAGATCCGGTTGTGAATAAGACCGCACCGGCTGATTGGTCGAAGCGATGAAAGCAAGCTGCTTTCCGTCGGGACTGAGACTGAACGCGCCCGCTCCCAGGTCGAATGAAGTGAGCCTGGTACGTTCACCGCCGCTGACGGGCACCGAGTAGATATCGGTGCGGGGCAGTTCGTAATAAGGCTCGTCGGTGTAGTCAGCGTCAAAGTAAATGTGAGCGCTGTCTTTGGCCCACGTTATGCCGCCCGTGTCGAAGTGTCCGGTGGTAAGTTGTTTCGGCGTGACTTTTTCATCGCCGGTTTTCGGCGCGTTGATGACCCAGATGTGTTGCGGATGTTTGAAGTCGAGATATCCGGGGCCGTTCGCGCGGTAGACGGCGCGCTTGATGACGCGTACGTCGCTTTCGTGTTCGGGGCTCGGACTTGGACTCGGACTGGGGCTGGGACTCGCAGCGGGTGTAGGCGCGTTTTTCGCGGCCTCCTTCGCGAGCTCTTCCGCTGTCGCGCTGTTGTAGAAAGCGATCATCTTTCCGTCAGGCGACCACTGCGGGCCACCAACGCCGCGCGGCAGAGTCGTGAACTGAAACGGCTCGCCGCCGGTCATCGCCAGCATGAACAGCTGTGACGATTCAACGCGGCCCGACACTTCGGGAGAGCGCACGAACAGGAGATACTTCCCATCGGGCGACCAGCGCGGCGTTGTATCGCGTGGTCCATTCGTTAACTGGCGTGTCTCGCCGGTTGCAGTGGTGACGGTCCAGATGGCGGTGTTGTAGCCGTCCTTTTTGTCGTTCACGGTTACGCGAACGAAGGCGACGCGATCGCCGTCAGGCGAGATTTGCGGATCGCCGATCCAGACGAAGTTGAAGAGGTCCTTTTCGGTGATGCTGCGTTTCTGCGCGAGGACGGGCGCGGCCAGCGAGACGACGATGACAAGGAGAAGCGAGACACGTAGACGCATGATATTTCCTTTCGGGTGAAACGTGGGTAGCGCGTATTCTACTCGAAAGTTCGGCCGCAGATGAACGCAGATAGGCGCAGATCAGAAAAAGTTCTGATTTGCGTCAATCTGCGTTTATCTGCGGCTCATTTACCTTCGATAGACGTAGTAAACCACGCCGCCGTAATCGTCAGTTAACAGAAACGCGTCTCGACCGAAGTTGAAAATGTCCGCCGGGCGGCCGTTGATCTTGCCCAATTCGAAGAATCCGGTGATGAAGTCTTCCATCGCGCCGCCAGACTCCGGAACCCGCACGACCCGATAACCTCGACGCAAACTCTTCTTCGTCGATCCATGCAACGCCACGAGAAAACTCGAGTCGAAGTACTCCAAACCGAGCGGCGAGCTGTGCGCGGGAAACGGCGTGAGCGCCGCCGGCACTTTGCGACAGTCAAACTTCTCTCCGGTCGTATTGAATTTCGGGTCGGGATAAATTTTTGAGCCGACTTGAAAGCAATACGGCCAGCCGTAATGCTTGCCGTCCTCTACCGCGTAAAACGTATCGGCCGGACGATTATCGCCGAGATGATCTGAACCCATGTTCGTAGCGAAAAGCTTTCCCTTGGTCCAACGAAGCCCGACTGCGTTGCGCAGCCCGCGCGCAAAGTAGTGCTGGTTTTTACCGTCAGGATCCAGCTCGAGAATGCTGGCGCGCACTTCTTCCTTCTCCTCGCACGCGTTGCAACTGCGTCCCACCGCGACGTAGATCTTGCCGTTGCCGCCCACGATTACTGTGCGCGTCAGGTGCCAACCGCCGTACTTGTATCCGAGACCGTAGTCAGGAAAAGTCGCGAGCACCTGCGGCTGGCCGGAAGGCGCATCTTTGCCTGCTTCGTAACGATAACGAAGGAGACGATCGGTGAGCGCGAGATAGAACCAGTCCGTGCCGTTGCGATCGGTGTAGAAAGCGACGTTGTTTGGATTGTGCAACCCGGTGAGGTATTGCGTCACTTTCTTGAACCGGTGCGTCACGGGATCAAACTGATCGAGAATGTAGACCACGCCACGTCGATTGTCGGTGAGGTTGTACATGTCGGTGACGAAGATTCGTTTGTCCGGGCTCAGGGCCATGAAACGGACGCGTTTGAGCCCCTGCGCGGCGACGCTGATCTCGAAACCCTCGGGCAGATTGAGTTCAAATGATTTGCCGTTGGCGAGTGTGATGCGATGCGGCGTGAGTCTTGGAACGGCTGCTAGTGTGTTAAAGAAGCCTGCCAGCAACGACAGGAGCGCGAGGCGTGCGAGTCCCTGGGCGTGTGTCATCGCCGAGAAAATAACACAACCGGGTGTCACTTCTTTGCACGAAAAATCAGTGTACAGGATTTAAAGGAGTATATTAGGGCCAGAAAAATGGTGGCTTACCCCCATTCTGCAGTCGAAGGAAGAGCGGGGCGGACCCCGCTTCCCGACTCAGGTCTTCCTTCATTGACCGCAGTGCAAGCCACCTTCGTAAATAACACGTGAACAGGAATTTTATTCCGGGAATTTTCCGGCCGGAGGAGTGTTACTCTACAATAGCGTTGCCTCAAAGTCGGACGTCAGGGTTGGACACGGTCAGTACAGGGAGCGGTAGCGACCTGGTCAGTGATCAGCATGCGAGATTTCGTAAAGATTTTGATTCCAATCCTTGACCAGGTCGCTACCGCTCCCTGTACTGACTGTCTCCAAGAATGATCTCGCAGTTTTGAGGCAAAGCCCTCTAGAATGGCTTCCGCAAACCGCGCGAAACAATGAACGCATTCCGAAACAACGTGATGTTTGGGCAGGCAGCGCTCGAGCACATCGATGCCCTCTACGGCTATGCGATGACGCTCACCCGCGACACATCTGAAGCCGAAGATCTCGTGCAGGAGACTTATGTGCGAGCGACTGCCGCAAGCAATCAGCCCGACTGCAACAGCAATCTCAAAGGCTGGCTGTTCGTCATCATGCGGAACGCCTGGCTCAATCAGCTCCGGCATCAGAACAGTGGACCGCGTTTCGTCGATCTCGATGCGAATGAACCGTCGATGGGTGAGGTCCAGGAGAATCCGCACGTCGTTTATTTGCGGAAGCTGGAACAAACACAAGTGCGAGAAGCCATCGAGAGTTTGCCGGACGCTTATCGAGAGATCATCGTCTTGCGCGACATGGAAGGCTTTACTTATCAGGAGATCGCAACGGTGCTCGAGTGTCCGGCCGGCACGGTGATGTCCCGCTTGGGCCGCGCGCGCGGGAAACTGCGCAAACTGCTGCACCGATCTTCTGTGAAACCTCTGGCGATCAGTAGTAAGAGGAGTTTTTAGTTTTGAGCAAGTGTGAAGACATACGTGGACGGTTGACGTTATATCTCGACGGTGAATTGCAGGGCGACGAGCGCGCGACTGTCGAGGCACACCTGTCCGAATGCGAGGCGTGCGCGTCGCTCTTTGCGAGGGAGCTCAGCTTTCTCAAGGAAGTGAGAGAGAGCCGGCCGCTGCACGTCGCTTCGCCGGAATTGCGCGCCAGGGTTCAGGAAGCCTTGAAGAAAGGGCAAGCGGTTGTTGGCGCAGAACGAAATCCCACGCGGGCACGAACACAGTCACGGTTTGGCTGGGTCGTAGCTATCGCAGCCGGGTTGCTTGTCGTGCTTCTGCCGATCATCGTTTGGCGCATGGTACGTGTAACTGAAACACCATCTGCCACGCGGCCTTCGAGTTTTGCCCTCATGGCTGCCGGTGCTCATCTGCGTCACATGCGCGGGCAGTTGCCGTTGGAGATGGAGTCGACGAGTCCGCAGGATGTTTCGGCGTGGTTCTCGAACAAGGTGAACTTCCGGGTCAAGTTGCCGAACTATCAGGAGTCATCGGGACAGGAAAAGTTGTACACGCTGGAAGGCGCGCGGCTTGTCGGGTACCAGAATGACTACGCAGCTTACGTCGCGTACCAAATGGCCAATCGACACATCAGCCTGGTGATCACATCGGATTCGGTGGCCAAACCTTCGGGAGGCGAGGAGATCGAAGCGCGAGGATTGAGATTTCACTACAACGCCATCGACGGATTGAAAGTGCTGACGTGGTCGGATCGCGGATTGACCTACGCGCTCGTGTCAGACCTCGACGAGCGCGGGCAGCAGTCGTGCATCGTCTGCCATCAGGGCACGAAAGATCAGGACCTCATCGAGCCGCTAAAGCCACACTAAATTTAGCCGCAGATTGACGCGGAATAACGCAGATCTGCATTTATCTGAGTAAATCTGCGGCCTAATTTTTTGAGTACATCTTGATGATGCGCTCGATCGCTTCGCGGCAGACTTTGCAGAAGTGGTCCGTGCGAGAAAACATGATGCAGTCAACCTCGGGACGGTAATAGCCGCGCGCTTCGTACATCGCGCCTTCAAACGCTCCCACCTGTCCAAAATACTTCTCAGCCGCGAACATCGTCTTCTCGTGCTCGAGTTCTTCCGTGAAGAGCGCTTCCATCTCTTCTTCCGGCCGCCTGTCTTTGCGTAACTGCCCGCGCCGCTTCTGAATCTCTCGTGAGTAAACTTCGAACGCCTCTTTGTTCCACGGCGTCGGAATCGGGGTCTTGTCCGCAAACGGTGAGACGAGGTGGCGCCATTTCAAAGTGCTCACGTCGAGCAGCGCAGTGACGTTCGGTTCCCACGGCTCGACTTTTTCCGTGGGCGGAGTGTAAGCGACAGACGATGTGTAGTATTCGTCTGCAAGACCCGCGAAGTGATGGCCAAACTCGTGAACGAATACATAGTTCGCAAACGCATTGTCAGCAGCGACGGTGCTGTACAGATTGAAGATTCCGCCGCCGCCGTACGTGCGATTGTTGACGAGCACTTCGATGAACTCGTACGGCGCAAACTGCGCAGCGCGTCGCAACGCGCGGTTGTCGAAAGTCAGCACGTACCGTTCAGAACCGAACGCGTCGTAAGTCGCGCCGATTGGCGAGTCACGATAAATGCCGGTTGAAGGTCTCGAGATACCAGACTCCGCGGCCGGCGGAGCGAGCGCCCAAACGTTAAAGCTCTTGCGATTCTCTTTGAACGGCGACGTCGAGAAGAGCACTTCCGTCAGACGCCGCGCGTCGGCCTCAAACTTCTTCGCTTCTGCAGCCGTGTAACCATCTCCGAGAATCAAGAAATCGACTTTAGTTTCCGGCTCGCCTGTTTTTTGAATCGTGATGACAGGCGCGGGCGCCACTACCTTGGCGCGATCGACAAATTGATCCGCCGGATCGATGGTCGTGGTCCAGACGTCTTTGAACACGTTTTTGGCGTCGCGTTTCTTCAATACGATGCTGACTGGCGACGCTGGAGCAGGGAAGCGCAACGACTCCTGAAACGTTCGCTTGATCGTCTTGGCCTCGTCCGTAGTTTCCCACTCGCCGTAGATCGACGCGAAACCGCGCGAGTAGAGAAGCTGCTTCGTGTTCGCGTCGCGAACCTCAAACAGGTACTTGCCCAGGTTCGACGAATCGATGGCCTGCGCCGGATCCCCCGGCCACGGCAGCGGTTCAATCACCACTCGATCGACGCTGAACACCTCCTGCGAAGCATCACCGGTGTGGTAGTAGTCGAGCCGCATCGTTTGCGAAGCGGCGATGGCGCTGGTGAAAGACAGTAGGACGGCGGCCGCGGCGAGTATCAATTTGCTCATGACGCGGATAATACATCAACAGAGCGTCTCTTGGAGTTCGGCGGCTTGTCGCCGCGTTGTTATCGATCAGGCGCGATCAGACCAAAGCGGCGTCAAGCCGCCGCACTCCCAGAGACTTCACATGCTATACTGTTGGACTTTTATGGCGAGCGTCCTCGAAATCATCCCACTCGGCGGTATCGGCGAGTTCGGAATGAATTGCATGGCTGTGCGGTACGGCGACGAGATGTTGATTCTCGACGCCGGGATGGGTTTTCCTGAAGAGTCGGCGTACGGCGTCGACGTTTCGATCCCGAATTTTAGTTTTCTCGACGAATATCGCGACGACATCACCGCGGTCGTCCTCACACACGGTCATGAAGATCACCTTGGTGCGCTGCCGTACCTGCTCAAGAAGTTCAACGTCCCCGTTTACTGTTCACACTTCACCGCTGGTCTCGCGGAAAGCAAACTCGAAGAGCACGAACTACTCGACAACGTCCTCCTGCATCGCGTGGAACCGCGAGACGTGGTCGACATCGGCGTTTTTCAAGTCGAATTCATACGCGTCTCACACTCGCTCGTCGACTGCTTCTCACTCGGAATCAAGACGCCGGTCGGGACGATCATTCACACGGGCGATTACAAGGTTGACGAAACGCCCGTCATCGGCGAGCCCATTGACTTGCGATCTTTCCGGCGATATGGACAGGACGGAGTGCTCGCGCTGCTTTCCGATTCGACCAACGCGACCGTTCCCGGCCGCACTCCATCCGAGCGAGCCGTGATCCCGGCCTTTGAAGAGATCTTCTCGGAGGCGCAGGGCCGCATCATTGTCGCGGCGTTTGCGTCTTCGATTCATCGTTTGCAGATCGTGCTCGACGTCGCCCAGCAATTTAACCGTCACGTCTGCGTGCTTGGTCGTTCAATGCAAAAGAACGTCGAGGTCGCGGACCGTTTGGGATATCTCGACATTCCGGATGGACTGCTGGTCAGCCTGAACGAAGCCAAACTGATGAGCGACGATGAGATCGTCTTTCTCGTCACCGGTTCGCAGGGTGAATCGCGAGCGGCCCTCTCGCAGATGGCGATGCAGAGTTACAAGGGCTTGATGATCGAAGAAGGCGACACGGTCGTGCTTTCGGCGCGCATCATTCCGGGAAACGAGCGTTTGATCTCGCGGATGATCGGCTACATCTACAAGCGCGGCGCCAACATCATCGAAGAGAAACGGCGGCTGGTCCACGTCAGCGGGCACGCTTCGCAGGACGACATCAGGATCATGACGGAGGCGGTGCGGCCGAAGTTTGTCGTTCCGATTCACGGCGAATATCGCATGCTGTTCCGGCACAAGGAGTTTGTCAAAAATCATCTCGGGTACAGGGAAGAGAACATCATCCTGATCGAGAACGGGGACGTGCTGGAACTGGATGGCGAGCGTGCGGCGGTGATCGACAAACGCGAGATCGGACGCACGTTCATCGACGAGAGCGGGTTCCAGGAGATCGACAGCGACACTGTGCGCGAGCGCAAGCAGTTGGCTTACGAAGGCGCGGTCACGGTTGTCGTAACGATCGACGAAGAGACCGGGGAGTTGGAGGGCGAACCACGAATTACCGCGCGCGGTGTGCGCGGGTTGGGCGTAGACAATGGTTTTCGCGAGGATGCGAAGCGAGTTGTGTCGGCGGCTATCGCGGGCGCGTCGCGCCAGACGCTGGCGGATGAGAGTTTGTTGAAAGAGCACGTGCGTGTCGAGTTGAAGCGGTTCATTCAGAAGCAGACCGGCGCGCGGCCGGTTATCACGCCGGTGATCGTGTTGGTCTAATCTTGTAAATCCTGTAAAAATGACCTACTGGACCAACAAGGTCGTGATGATCACTGGCGCCTCATCCGGTATCGGGCGAGGAATCGCGCTCGAGATTGCTTCGCGTGGCGGTGCGATGATTGGTTTGTTGGCCCGCCGGGAGGATCTGCTAAACGAACTCGCCGGCGAGATCAGCACGCACAACGTAAAGGCTGTCTCCGCCATCGCCGACGTTCGCGATGCCAAGGCAGTCAGAGCAGCAGCGGATCGTTTTCGTAAAGAGCTTGGGCCGATCGACGTTCTGATCGCGAACGCCGGCATCGGCACGACGCATCACGCGATCAAATTACAACCGGAACACGCCGCGGACGTGATCGGCATCAACGTGCTCGGCGCAATTAACAGCGTTGCGGCAGTCGCGCCGGAAATGGTCGAGCGCGGACAAGGCCGGCTGGTCGCGATTTCGAGTTTGGCCGCTTATCGTGGCCTCGCTAAATCCGGCGCCTATTGCGCGAGCAAGGCCGCGCTCTCGTCGTACTTTGAAAGCGTTCGCATCGATCTACGCCACACCGGCGTCGGCGTGACGATAATTCATCCAGGATTTATCAAGACCGATCTAACTGGCGGTCGACGAGCAAAGATGCCTTACCTGATGGAGCTCGACCACGCCGTCAAGAAGATCGTTTCAGCAATCGAGAAAGAAAAGAAGACTTACGCCTTTCCCTGGCAACTCGCAACCATCGTGCGCGCCAGCATGCTGATGCCGCCGGCGATGTACGACTGGATTGCGGAGAGGAATTCTTTTAGAGAATAGGCCGTTTTGGACATTGCCGATTGCCAATTGCCATCTGCCAATTTAAAGAATTTGGTAATCGAGTCCTAAAAATTGGCAATCGGCAATTGGCAATCGGCAATTTAAAAACTCATGACCATCCTTCAAGCCATCTTCCTCGGCCTGGTTCAGGGCCTGACAGAATTCATCCCGGTCAGTTCAACAGCACATCTCGTTTTCGCGTCGCGCCTCGTGAATCTTTACGGCGGCGTCGACAGGACGTTGCAAGCTGAACAGACCACGGCCACGATTGCCGTGATCCAACTCGGGACTTTGCTCGCGGTCCTGATCTATTTTTCACGTGACATCGTCAACATCCTCCGCGCTTTTGTCTCCGACCACATCGCGATCTTGAGTCGACGCAGTGAAGCTAAACTCTCGCGGGACGCGTGGCTGGGCTGGCTCGTAATTATCGGTTCGCTTCCCGTCGGCATCGTCGGCCTGCTGTTCAAGAAACAGATTGAAGGGCCGTTCACTAAAAACCTGTGGGTGATCGCGACGATGATGATCGTCGTCGGCGTGTTGATGACGATCGCTGAGCTGGTCGGCAAAAGAGATCACGGCATGACGCAACTCCGCCTCAGCGACGCTCTCGCGGTTGGGTCGGCTCAGGTGCTGGCGTTGATTCCCGGTTCGAGCCGCTCCGGATCGACGATCATGGGCGGTCTGTTTGCCGGCCAGACTCGCGAGACGGCGGCGAGGTTCTCTTTCCTGCTCTCAATTCCGGCAATTGCGGCGAGTGGGTTGTTGGAATTGAAAGAAGCAGTTGAAAAACTGCCGGCGGGCAGCTACGGATCGCTTGCTGTGGCGACGGTGGTTTCGGGCGCGGTGGGATACGCGTCGATCTGGTTTCTGTTGCGGTTCTTGCGCACGCATTCGACGGGCGTGTTCATAGTCTACCGCGTGATCGTCGGTGCGTTGATACTCGCGGCGCTGTCGTTGGGTTACATGTCCGCCAGTATTTAACCCGGGATCAGCATTTTCCGTGTTAATCTGTGGTGGATGAGTTCCCAGCGACCACGAAGCCCGCGAGTGCCAGTCGAGTTTGCCGTCGATGTTGAAGGCACCGACGTTTCAGGAAAGTTGTTTCAGGTCCAGGCCAAGGCGACTAAAATCAGCCGCGGCGGAGCGACGCTTTTAATCGACGTCGATGTGCCGGTTGGCTCGACTGTACAACTGACTCCAGCCAGCGGCGGTAAGCTCATGGCCGAAGTCAACGGCTCATGGATCGACGACATCGATGGCAACAGGCGCATCGGCGTCAAGCTACTCGACGCGCATGGATGGTTCGCTGAATGAGGCCGCAGATTTACGCAGATGAACGCAGATCAAAAATTGTTTGTTCTGTTCCGCGTTTATCTGCGTAAATCTGCGGCTAATGATTAAGTAGATGAAAGCCAAACGCTGGATCGTGCGAGAGCATGATGCCGAAAGCGCCGCCTCACTGGCACGCGTTCTGGGTGTCTCACCAATCCTGGCTGCTCTTCTCATCAACCGTGGTTACGCCGACGAACGCGCGGCGCGTGTCTTCCTTTCTCCAACTTACGATCAGCTTCACGAGCCTTATGCCATGCTCGGCATGAAAGAGGCCGTGGCTCGCCTGCAAAAAGCAATCGACACCGGCGAGCGTGTGCTCATCTATGGCGACTACGATGTGGACGGCACAACCGGCACCGCGATTCTGCTGCGTGCACTCAAACTCCTGAACGCAAACGTCGGCTTTCATATCCCGCATCGTTTCACCGAAGGTTACGGCATTCAACAAGCCGCACTCGAAAAAGCAGTCGCCGATGGCTACACGCTCGTAGTCAGCATCGACTGCGGCATTCGCGCACACGAGCCACTCTACTGGGCACGCAAAAACAATCTCGACGTGATCATCACCGATCACCATCTCCCTGACGAAAAAGAAGGCGCGCCGCCGGCGTTTGCAGTGCTCAACCCGAACCAGGCCGGCTGTGATTATCCGGACAAACACCTCGCCGGCGTTGGCGTCGCTTTCAAGCTGGTTCACGCATTGTTCCGAGAGCATGGACGCGAGGCGCAAGTCCCCGCGTTTATGAAGGTTGTCGCAATCGGGACCGTGGCCGACGTCGCCAAGCTGGTGGGAGAAAATCGCGCCATCGTAGCGATTGGTTTGAAGGATCTGGCCCGGGTGGCGAACCCGGGTTTGCGCGCCCTGATCGACGTTGCCGGTTGCGGAGACGGCAAGGGCATGACAGCATACGATCTCGGGTTTCGACTCGGACCACGCATCAACGCTGCCGGCAGAATGGACGCAGCGCGCGCGGTGGTTGAGCTCTTTGATACACGCGACTCGGACGAGGCGCGGCGACTCGCGAACCATCTCGACGCGCGCAACGAGGAACGCAAGACAGTCCAGCAGCAGATCATCGATCTCGCCGTCGCGGAGTTGAAGGATCCAAAGGACTGTTTCGTCGCCGTGATCGCCGGTGAAGGGTGGCATCGGGGCGTGATCGGAATTGCGGCGTCGAAGATTGCTGAGCGTTTTAATCGCCCGTGTGTCGTGTTGTCGGTGGACGGTGAAGTGGCCCACGGCTCTGGACGCAGCATCGAGGCTTATCACCTGTTGAATGGTTTGACTGCGTGTTCCGATCTGTTTGAGAAGTTTGGCGGTCACTCGCATGCGGCCGGCATCACGATTCGTCCGGGACGGATCGACGAGTTTCGGCGGCGTTTGAATGAGCACGCGGCGGCGTGTTTGAAGCCCGAGGATTTGGAGCCTTCAGTGAATGTCGATCTGGAGTTGTCGCCGGAGAGCGTGACGTTCGCGTTGGCAAGAGAACTCGAGGCGTTAGAGCCTTTTGGCGCAGGTAATCCGCGGCCGGTGTTTATGACGAAGAACCTGCGCTGCTTGTCGGAACCGGCTGTGCTAAAGGACCGGCACCTGAAGCTGAGACTGGCCGGCCCGCAAAACCGGCCGTTGGAAGCGGTCTGGTGGAATTGTATCGAGACGCCGGGGCGAACTCCTGAGTTGAACGGCAGCATCGAACTCGCCTACATGCTCGAGGCCAACGCCTGGAACGGCGATTACCGGTTGCAGTTGAATGTTTTAGATCTGCGTTCATCTGCGAAAATCTGCGGCTAAAAACAATGCAGGAAGTAACTCGAAAACGCGCAATTGCCCTTGGCCTTCGGGCCAAGGTGCCGGTGATCACGCGTCTTCTCGCGTTCGCGTTACTCGTGTCCGGCATCGCGGTTGTCGGTATCTCGTATTACAAGCTGCGCAACGTCGAGAAGTTCAAGGCAAAGTCTGAGAAGCCCGAGCTGTCAAAAGAAGAGACGGGCCGCGTCGAAGGTTACGAGCAGCGCGTCACCAAAAACGACCGCCTGTACCTGTTGGTGAAAGCCTCGCGTGACATCACCTTTTCCGATGGCCATCACGAACTCGAAAACGTGAGCATGGCGGTTTATCCGCCCGAGGGCGACACTCCCGATCAGATCTCCGCGGCACGCGCGATCTACCAACCGTCCAATAACGTCGTTTCCTTCGAAGGAAACGTCAACATCGAAACTAAAGACAAGCTGAAGGTCCAGGCGGAGGCGCTTTCGTTCGATCAGAACAGCGGCGTCGCACACACAGATTCAGCGGTCGCGTTTGAACGTGAAAATGTTAAAGGCACCGCACACGGCGCCGTGGTGGAACAGAAAGCCAAACGGCTGGAACTGAAGAACAACGTTCAGGTGACAGTCGCACCGGGTCAAACCACTGCTTCAGCAAAACGCGCCCGCCCCGTAATGATCAAAGCCGCCCGCGGAACGTTTGATCAGCAGTCACTGCAACTCACTTTTTCCGGCGGCACGACTGTCGAGCAGGAAAGCGACATCCTGAGCGGCGATAACCTCCACGCGTTTCTCAACCAGCAAAAGCATCTCGAGCGTGCTGAGATCAGGGGCAACTCGTACATGCGCGTGATGGATCCCGGCCGCGCGGCGGAAGTCCATGCCGTGAATATGGATTTTTTCATGGATGAGGACCAGCGGCTCGAACGCGCGACTGCCGCGGGCGACATCGCCGCACGCACGCTCGACGGTGATGCTGACGTGCAGGTCACGGGCAGCAGTTCGCTCGACGTTGCTTTTCAGGCGGTCGGTGATGCCAGCTTGCTGAAACAGATAAACGCCGGCGGACGATCGGTAATCATGATGAGCGCGCCGAAGTCGAAAGCAAGCGATCCACGCGCCGCGAACAAACGTCTCACC
The DNA here is from genome assembly GCA_046733535.1 of Acidobacteriota bacterium. Classification (GTDB taxonomy): domain Bacteria; phylum Acidobacteriota; class Blastocatellia; order Pyrinomonadales; family Pyrinomonadaceae; genus PSRF01. The sequence continues at coordinate 14,327 of JBKPPH010000029.1, read as the reverse complement.
GCTGATTCGGTAAAGCTGATCTGGCGCAGCACCGGACGCGATCTCGAAAAAGCGGAAGCGGCCGGCAATGCGGAGTTGTTCATCGAACCCGTGGTGAACAGCGCTCGCGGTGAACGAAAAAAACTCAACGCGCCACAGTTTGACTGTGACTTCTTCGAAGCCGGAAATCTCACCCGCACTTGCAAGGCGAGCGGAGGATCGAAAGCGGTTCTCGATCCCGTGCAGCCCGCGAAGGACCGCGGCACGCGCACCCTCACTTCGCAAAACATGACCGCCGTGTTTTTGAAAGACACGCAGGACGTCGAACGCGTGGACGCGCAAGGCGACGGTAAGTTCAACGAGAACGATCGCAACGGCGTCGCTGCGAACGTTTCCTATGTCGCGGCTGATCAAACTGTCCGACTCCGCGGCGGTGATCCAACCGTGTGGGACTCGCGCGGCCGCACGAAAGCCATCGAGCTCGATGCCGATCTCGCAAACGACGTCTCGTACGCGCGCGGCAGGACCACCACCACTTACTACAGCCAGGAACAAACGAACGGAGCCACACCGTTTTCGAAGACGAAGAGCCCGGTTTACATCGCGAGCGAACGCGGAGAGTTTCGTCACGAAAGCGGCCAGGCAACGTACACCGGCAACGCGCGCGCGTGGCAGGACGACAACTTCGTCCGCGGTGACAAGCTCGTCATCTATGTCAACGACAAACGAATGGAAGCGAGTGGTCACGTGCAGACGGCGATCTACAACCTAAAACAGCGCGCCGACAACAGCGTGCCCGTCTTCGCCGCCGCCGATTCGATGTTTTATTCAGATCCGGATCGCACGATTCATTACGAAGGTAACGTCGATATCAAACAGGGAACCGACCGGCTGACGAGCACCGTAGCCGACGTCTATCTCACCAAAGAAAAGAACGAGATGGAGAAGACGATTGCGCAGCGAAACGTCGTGTTGACTCAACCAAACAGAAAAGGTACTGGGGATTGGGTCGAGTACACTGCCGCGAATGAACTCGCAGTGCTCAAGGGCAATCCGGCCCGCGTCGAGGACGTGGAGCAAGGCAACACTGAAGGCAATCGTTTGACGCTCTCGTTGCGAGACGGTAAAGTCACGGCCGACGATGCTCGTGGACCACTTTCGCCCGGCCGCGTCCGCTCTACCCATAAGATTCGAAAACCTTGAGCCGCAGATAAACGCAGATGAAACACAGATCAGAAAATATTTGGACATTTCTGATCTGCGTTTCATCTGCGTTCATCTGCGGCTAAGTATTGGATCGAATGAATGACACCGCGCTTCGCAGCGCACACCTCGTCAAACATTATGGACGCCGTCGCGTGGTCGATGACGTTAGTTTGCAAGTCGAAAAAGGCGAAGTCGTTGGTCTGCTCGGTGCGAACGGCGCCGGCAAGACCACGACCTTTTACATGATCGTCGGTCTCGAACGTCCCGACTCCGGTAACGTTCTGCTCGGCGATCAGGACCTCACCAAGTTGCCGATGTATTTGCGCGCCCGGCTCGGCATCGGTTACCTGCCGCAGGAGCCTTCAGTCTTTCGCAAAATGACGACGGCGCAGAACATTCTCGCGGTCCTGGAAACGACCGGTCTTCGTCGTCGCGAACAACTAAAACGTCTCGAAGAGTTGCTGGAAGAATTCGGTATCGGTCACGTGCGAAATACGCGCGGCGACGCGCTCTCGGGTGGGGAACGACGCCGCACCGAGATCGCGCGCGCGCTCGCGACGGAACCGCAATATATCTTGCTTGACGAACCCTTCGCGGGGATCGATCCAAAAGCAGTAGATGATATTCAAAATGTAATACTCTACTTGCGAAATCGTGGTATCGGCATCCTCGTCACCGATCACAACGTGCGCGAAACACTGGGCGTCACCGACCGCGCTTACATCATGGCGGAAGGCAAAATCTTCCGGTCGGGCCAGCCCCGCGACCTCACGGAAGACGCGGAAGTACGACGGCTTTATCTCGGAGAAAAGTTTCGCATGTAACTTTTGTATTCTTTGTGACCTTTTGTGGCACAGAGTCTGCCATGGCGCGCTTTGATCGGTTATAATCCTTCCCGTGCGGCCACAAGCCGCGATAATCCAAAAGACGAAGTAAGTCTCGGCAACCTGATCTGAGGAATGTCTCTTAAATTAACTACCAGCCTCTCCCAGCGGCTCGTGCTCACGCCACAATTGCGGCAGCGCATTGAGATGTTGCAGATGACTTCGCTCGAGTTGAGCGATCTCATTCAGCAACAGTTGTTGGAAAATCCTGTATTGGAAGAAGTGCCGACGCAGGAAGAGGTGCAGGAAATCGCCGAGAAGGTCCTCGATCACCTCGCGAGCTCGGATGCGGAGACACCATTCGAAGCAACGGCCGATGCAGCAGCACCTTCGACGAACGGTTCCGGCGACGCGGACGTTTTGTCGAATTTGCCCGCGGACGGAGAAGGCGCTGATACCGTAGCGGCCGCCGATCACGATGAAGGAGTTGCGGAAGACGGAGTTGCCGACGAAGCGCAGCGAGACGCTTTTGAAGAGATCGACTTCGGACGCGAGTTTCAGGACTATCTCGATCCCGGTTACAAGACGCAGGAGATCGAATACAAGGAAGATGCTCCTACCTTCGAACAGTTTCTGACCCGCCCACCATCACTGGCGGAGCATCTCGAATGGCAACTGCACATGAGCTCGATCGATAGCGAGCTCATCGATCCGGCGATCTGTGTTATCGGCAACCTGAACGCCGACGGCCGTCTCAACGCCACCAACGAAGAGATGGCGACGATGGAGAAGGTTTCCGAAGATGTGGTGGAGCGTGCTCGCCAGGCCGTTATGCGTCTCGATCCGGTCGGGTGCGGCGCGCGCGACGTTAAAGAGTGCCTGCTGGTCCAACTCGAGGTTGTAGGCGAGAGCGACAGGCTGGCGGCGAAATTGATCGGTGAACACCTTTCCGAACTGCAACAGCACAAGCTGCCTCATCTCTCGAAACAGATCGGTGTTGACGTCGAGACGCTGCTGAAAGAGTTGGAGTTTATTCGCACGCTTGATCCGTATCCCGGCCGGCGTTACTCGTCAGAAGAACCGATTCTGATCAGTCCCGAGATCTACATCGAGAAGCTCGACGAGAACGACGACGAGTACATCATCTATTTCGCCGATGACGGCAGCCCGCGCCTGCGCGTGAGCCAGCAGTATCAGCAGATGCTCAGCCAGGGAGTCAGCAACGAGACGAAGAGTTTTATTCGCGAGAAGATGCGTTCGGCAGTCGACCTGCTGCGAAACATCGAACACCGCCGCCAAACGATCTACAAAGTCGTCGAATCGATCGTGCAGCGCCAACGAGATTTTCTGGACCATGGCGTGCAGCACATCAAGCCGATGATGTTGAAAGATATTGCCGAAGACATCGGCATGCACCTGTCGACCGTTTCGCGCGTCGTCAATCGAAAGTATGCGCACACGCCGCAAGGTGTGATCGAGCTACGCCGCTTTTTCACGGAAGGCATGTTGAACGAAGAAGGCGAAGAGATCTCGACGCGCATCATCAAACTGAAAATCAAGAAGTTAATCGAAGAAGAAGATTCGCATAATCCAATTACCGACGATCAGGTAGTTAAAATACTGGCTAAGGACGGAATAAAACTATCGCGTAGAACAGTCGCGAAGTACCGCGACCAGATGTCGATCCCCGGTTCGCGCGAGCGTCGCGCCGTTGTTTAGTTGCCCCTCTGAGCGCGACGCAAATTCAAGTTTCGTTATAACTGTTGTTGCGTCGAGCCTGACTTCGTTGGTTTCGTCTGGGCGGCGCATTGGTATCTTTTTCACCGGTTCGAGGAGGGAGGCGACTGATGAAATTTGAATACACAGGCAGGCACGTTGAAGTGTCGCCGGCAATCCGGCGTCACGTTGAAGATCATTTCAAGAAACTCGATCACATTTTCAACGACCAGGCCTTGAGCACTCACGTAATTATCGACGTCGAAAAAAATCGCCAGATCGGAGAGATCGTTGTGTCGTGGCGTGACCACACGTTGACTGCCAAAGACACGAACGCAGACATGTACATGGCGCTCACCCGGGCGATGGCGAAGATCGAGAAGCAGGCAGTCAAACTCAAAAAGAAGATTATTGATAGAAGCCAGAGTGCCACGTCCGCCTCGCGCGTGGCGCCGCAGCCCGATGGAAATTTGGAAGCGACACCGCGCCCGCCGCGAATCATTCCCGCGCGCCGCTACGCAGTGAAACCGATGACGGCTGAAGAAGCGGCGTTGCGACTGTCAGACGAGGCGGACCACTTCCTCGTCTTTCGCGACGCGGATACGCAGCGTCTCGGCGTGATCTACAAACGCAAAGACGGAAACTACGGCCTCATCGAACCGTAACACGGATTTACACGGATGAAGACACGGATTGGATCCGTGTCCTCATCCGCGTCTTTTATCCGTGTAACTCTAGTTAACGAACGCCCAGGATGTGAACAGCCCAGACGATACAATCTCCCTGTGACGTATAACGCACGCGGTAGTTTAGTCCGCCGCCGAGGGCAAGGAAGCTCCCACTCCCAAAGACGTCGGTGTGTGTATCCCATAACTTGTTCAACGGCTCGCCATCGTCTCCGTTCCAATCGGAATCCCGATTGAGACCCGCTACATCTCCCTTGATCTGAATCGAACCCGCCGTTGCCGGATTCTCGATCCAGGTTCGCTCGTCGCTGATGCCCGGCATTGATCTCAGTCCGCAGTTACTCACGCCCACCTGGCCGTCCGCTCCGATCCTGCTGTGCTTGAGATTTGGCAGGTTGCCGTTGATCGCAGGCAATGTCGCATGAGTCACCGAGTGCGGCCCGAAGAACATGCGCGGCCCAAGCGAAACGTAAATCTGCGCAGCCTTCGGAATGCACGGGTTTGAATAGAAAACAATCAGACTGGCGCCCTCGGACAGAGGCAGTGCGTTACCCGGTCCGGCACACGTAGAGTCTCCCCAGGGACATTGATTATTAACGATCGCGCTACGCAGGCCTTTAACGCGATAATCACCGTTGATGCCTGGGATGATCTGAGCAGTTACATTCGCAATGTATCCGAAGAACTGACCGAGTCCATTCCAGCACGGTTGCGGAGCGGCGCCAAACGAGTTACCCGCGATATTCGCCAACGTAGAACAATCAGCTCCAAACCCAACGTTGTTGCCGAGATTGTTCGCCGCAATTTCACCCCAAACAAGCACAGCGCTGAGGAGCGTTGAGCCGGGTGGCACGCCGCGCAGCCTGATGACGCCCTGTCCTGAGTTTCTGGTCGCCACTCCGGCGACCGCGTGATCGATTCCACCGTTTATTGGAATCGCAACCTGCTTGAACGAAACTGGAATGCGGCCCTTAGTCGACGAATCGTCGCCGCTTTGTTCCGCGGCCGCGCGTCTCTCTACTTCCGCAGCGTCGAGGTATAGATCCGTGTCTATTTGCGCGCTCGTCTCGGCGTCGACGAACGAACTTACGCCATCGGCTGTCGACTGTTGCACGGGGGCAGCCTCGATGGTTTCCGGCGCTGCCGCTGACTGCACGGCGACGGGATTGTTTTTAATGGTGCTCATCGTCATCACTGCGAGGATGAACAGCACCACGAGGATAGGTATTAGCCTGTGAGTTTTCATTTTAAAGTTCTCCCTTTCTGGCGCAGTGGTGCGCCTCACTCACGAGTGTTGCTCGTCGAGCGGTATTGGTTGAGGAACCAGGTCAGGCGGGGCGATCGTCTGAAGTGAGTCTTCCGTTAGCGTTAATTCATGTGCGTGTGTAACTACTTCAGGGCTAGCTCGTGATCGAAAGGGAGGTAAGGCGTCCCGGTCTTTGACCACGTTCGACCGTAAGGACTATTCAAGTGTGGGCGATGTCGTGAGACTAATACTTTAGACATCCAATTACAACAGATTTTGTTAGCCAGTTTTTGCTGTTTGTCGGTGGTCGCTGATTCATTCATTCCGCATATTTCAGGCCGCGTAGTAAACTGTCTCGCATAGATGGTGCGCCAAACAACAAACGACCCACCTGCTGCCAAGAGCAACGTCCCCGATATCGTTATTATCACCGGCTTGAGCGGCTCCGGAATGTCTTCCGCCACGAACGCCTTTCAGGATCTCGGATACTTCTGCGTCGATAACCTGCCCATCACGATGCTGGCGACGTTCGGCCGCCTCGTTACCGACGACGACGAAAAAGGAATCAGGCGTGCTGCGCTCGTCATCGATATTCGCGAGGGCGGCTTCCTCGCCGACTTCGACAAACAACTCGCTGCGTTGCGCGCTTCAGGTTTGAACGTAACGGTGCTCTTTTTCGAAGCGTCTGACGACGTTTTGCAGGCTCGTTTCAGCGAGACGCGCCGGCCGCATCCTGCCGAGCGTGGCCAGGGATTGTTGGCCGCCATCAGCGACGAACGCGAAGCTATGGCAAAGATTCGCTCGCACGCCGATCAGATAATCGACACTTCGGACCACACTGTTCATACGCTGCGCAGCTTTCTGCTCGAGCGGTTCAGTCCCGATCGAGAAGGCGCGCCGATGCGCGTGCAGGTGATGAGCTTTGGTCACAAGTATGGCAACCCGGGCGACTTGGAGTTATTGTTAGACGTCAGGCACTTGCCCAATCCGCACTTTGTGCCCGAACTGAAACGCCTGTCGGGCCACGACAGTCGCGTGGTGAAGTACATGCGCTCGAATCATGAAGTGGAGGAGACGCTGAGACGTTTTACCGATTTGCTTTCTTACCTGTTGCCGCTCTACAAACGTGAGGGCAAATCGTACGTCGCGGTTGGTATCGGTTGCACGGGCGGAAGGCATCGTTCCGTGATGATCGCAAACGCCCTCGCGCGCGCGCTGCGCCGTGAGGGTTTTGACGCACACGCCTCACATCGTGATGTGCGGAAGCATAAACAGCATCGACGTTGATCTGCGTAAGGATCGAAGATGAGCACAGAACCTAAGAGAGTCGCGGGCGTGATTGTGACGCACGGCCATCTCGCCGGCGAATTGCTTGCGGCCGCTGAAATGATCATTGGCCCAATCTCACACATCGGCGCCGTCTCGATCGGTTGGCACGACGACGTGGATGTGGCGCGAGAGGAAGTCCAGCGCGCGATCACACGCGTGTCGCAGCACAGCGGTGTGTTGTTGCTCACCGATATGTTTGGTGGTACTCCGACGAACATCGCTTCGATGTTTCTGGAGGAAGGCGCTGTCGAAGTCGTGACCGGAGTCAACCTGCCGATGGTTATCAAACTCGCCACCGCCACGGCCGAGGACACGCTCGCGGAGATTGCCCGCAAGATCTGCGACCAGGGACGGCAGGGAATCTACCTCGCCGGCGCTTTGCTCGCGACGCCACCTAAAACCGGAGCTGATTGAACGTGGCCGAACGCAGACTCCAGGTCACCAGCCGCCTAGGTCTTCACGCGCGCGCTGCCGCCAACCTCGTTCGCGTGGCGAGCAAGTTCAAAAGCAGTCTCACCATTCATCGTCTTGACGGCAATGCCGAAGCCGCCGACGCGAAGTCGATACTCAGCATTCTGACGCTCGCTGCGAGTCGTGGCACTGACTTGCAAATCGTCGCGAGCGGCGTCGATGAAGTGGAAGCGCTGGACGCAGTTGTCGGTCTCTTCGCCCGCGACTTTGACGAAACAGAAAAGTCCGACGGCGAACAATTTTCCGCGGCGACGCAGGAGTTGCGCTGCAAAGGCCTGGGCGTTTCAGACAGCGTCGTGATCGGGCGTGTGCTGCGATTACAAGAGGGCACTTGCGAAGTTTACCGGGCAGAGATCGCGGAAGCCGATCTCGAGCGCGAGCGTCGCCGTTTTCGCGCCGCGGTGAGAGTTTCTCGCCGGCAACTCGAAGCGATTAAGCAGCGCGCGGAAAAAGAGCTTGGCCGCGGTCACGCCTACATCTTCGATGCGCACCTGCTTTTCCTCGAGGACGCAAAACTCACGCGCGACGTCGAAGACTACATCGTCAAGCAACGCTCGAATGCGGAGTGGGCGGCGAAAGTTGTTGGCGACCGGTTATTGTCAATCTACACGCACATCAACGACGAGTACCTGCGCCAGCGCGGCTCCGACATCGAAGACGTCATTCAACGCCTGCTCGCGAACCTGACCGGCGAGGGACCGAAGTATCCAAACCTGTCGGAAGACGCTGTGATCGTGTCGCCCGATCTGCTGCCCTCGACGATCGCTGAGCTCAACCTGGACCACGTGAAAGCAATCGCGACCGATGCGGGTGGCTGGACCTCGCACATGGCCATCATCGCGCGCGGCCTCGGATTGACTGCTGTCGTCGGTTTGCGTGATCTCTATCACCGCACGCGCACGGGCGATCAGATCATCGTCGATGCTCGTCGCGGTGAAGTCATCCTGCACCCGGCGCAGAGCACTATCGAACACTACCAGGCTACTGATCACAGCTTCAGCTCGACTTCAGAGGTGACGCTTGGCGAGTCGGGGCCGGTGATGACGCGCGATGGTGTGCAGATTTCGTTGCGCGCGAACGTCGAACTGCCGGCCGAGTTTCAAGCCATCAATGCCTTTGGCGCGTGTGGTGTCGGCTTGTTCCGGTCGGAGTTTCTGTTGTCACGGCCCGGCATGATGAGCTCGGAGGAGCAGCAGTACGAAGTTTATAAATCACTTGCCGCGGCGAACGGCGAACATGGCGCGGTTGTGCGGCTGTTCGATATGGGCGGTGAAGTTGCATCAGATCTCAAGGCGCGCGAAAAGAATCCGGCGCTTGGTTTGAGGGCAGTTCGTTTTGGGTTGCGCAACCAGGAGATCATGCGGACGCAGGTGCGTGCGATTCTTCGCGCCGCGGTAGCAGGACCGCTCAGCCTCGTGGTTCCGATGGTGGCGGACGTCGCTGATGTGCGACTCGCGAAGCGTGTGATCGACGAGGAACTGCAAAAGCTCGCAGGCGAGCAGAAGATCTTTTCTGAAGTACGGATCGGCGCGATGATCGAGGTACCGTCCGCGATGCTGACCGCGGAAAAGATCGCCACCGAAGTCGACTTTTTTGAACTTGGCACAAACGATCTGGTCCAATATACACTCGCGGTGGATCGCGGGAACGACAAGGTCTCCGAATGGTTCCGGACGTTGCACCCGGCGGTGCTTTACGGCATCACGCGCACTTTGCAGGCGGCGCGCGAAGCGTCGATTCCGGTGATTGTTTGCGGGGAAATGGCGTCGACACCCGCGTATGCCGTGTTGCTCGTCGGCCTGGGAACAATCGACCTCAGCATGATTCCGGCGTTGATTCCGCGCGTCAGGAGAGTGCTCTCGCAGATCAGTGCGGATGAGGCGAGGGAAGTCGCGTTGCGATGTCTGAACTTGGCGACGGCCGACGAAGTTGAAGAGCTGGTGCGGAATGAGTTTCGCGCGCGCTGGCCCGAGTTGTTTCCGCCGAATACTCTGCCGAAGCCGCATCACGAATGAAGAAGCAACTCGTCAACCTGCTGATCGCCAAATCGATACTCGATACAGTCCTCGTTGGCACGATCGCAGTCGCAGTCTATTTCAATGAATTTCCGCCGACGTTTCATGGTTGGGGTGAGGCAGTCGCGGAGTCGCAGAGCATTGTCGGCTGGGCTGTCAACGATGCGGATCCGTGGCAGCGTGTCGAGGTCCAGCTTTTCATCGATGGAAAGCTGGTGGGAACGCAATTGGCCGATCAGTCGCGGCGTGATGTGGTCGCGGCTGGATGGTCCAAAGACGAATGGCACGGTTACAACTTCGTCGTGCCTCGTTTGAGTCCCGGACAGCATGAGGCGCGAGTCTACGCGCTTCATCCGAGTCGTTACGGCGTGCGATACACGTTGCAGATGCTGGGCGATCCGATCCGATTTCAAGTAAGGGGAGATGGCAGTTGGCAGAAGCCAGTTTACGCGATTCGCTCAATAGTCATGTAAATCATGTCTCATCCTGTAATCCTGTCAAAGATGACACCATCAACCCTCGCGCTCTGGGAAATTGTATCGGTCGTCATCTCTTGCCTGATCGCCGAGTGGGTTGTTCTCGCTTTCGTCGGCCCCAACAAGTTCGTCTTTGCGATCCCCGTCGCACTCGCTCTGGCACTGATGATCTTCTCTCACCGCGCCTACGACGAGACTCCAGGTGATCTCGGATTTCGGACGGACAACTTCATCGCGTCCGCAAAGCTCCTTCTCCTCCCCACCGTCCTCGCGATAGCGTTGATCATCCTTTTGTCAGGCGTCACATCTCACGAGTTGTTCATAAGCCGCCCGCTTCGTCCGCGCTTCTTGCTCGTGCCGCTCTGGGCGCTCTTCCAGCAATACGCGCTACAAGGCTACTTGAACCGTCGCGCTCAGATCGTCGCCGGCAAAGGCTGGAAAAGCGTGTTGTTGGTCGCACTCCTCTTCGCCATCGTCCATCTCCCAAACCCGCTGCTCTTCATTCTGACACTCATCGCGGGCGCTATCTGGGCAGCCATTTATCAGAGACAACCAAACCTTTTCGCACTGGCTCTCTCACACACGTTTGCATCGATCACTGTCGCACTCTTCGTCCCACTCTCTTGGGTAAACAGTCTGCGCGTTGGGTTCAAATACTTTGGCTAGTTAGTGCTATACCCGTTTGAACAGTGGTTTGCTATAATCCAACAGCCTTGCAAGAGAACAGGTCGGGCGGTCGCTGCCGGCGCAAGCCGGGAGAGGAAAGTCCGAACACTACAGGGCGGCGAGCCCGCTAACGGCGGGGCGCTCGACAGTCCGACCGGACTGTAGGGCGACGACAAGTGCAACAGAAAACAGACCAGCCTTCACAGGTGATGGGTGAAATGGTGCGGTAAGAGCGCACCGGCGCGTGTGGTGACATGCGCGGCCAGGCAAACTCCTCGCGGTGCAAGACCAAATAGGGAGGCGTCAAAAGGGCTGCCCGCCCGAAGCGAGTTTCGACTCGCTACGACCTCCGGGTAGGTCGCTCGAGCCAGCCGGCAACGGCTGGACTAGATGAATGATCGCCACTTCGGTTTGAAATCGAAGTACAGAATTCGGCTTACAGACCTGTTCCGTAATTGCAGGGTGAATTTTTTGACGGCACAAGAGAGGCGACGATAGATGGCTAACCGCAAAGGCGTCTTCATAGGCGCATACGTTCCGAACCACCTCAAGGAATCCTTACGTCGCCGCGCGGCCGCCGAGCATCGCACGCTCTCGCAGGAGATCACGCGAATCCTGGAAGAGGCGGTGCATGGCCGTGGACTTCCACCGGGAAGTCTCGATCGCCGCACGAAGGAGTCGCAACCACGACGACGCGCAAGCGATCCGATGCCGCGACGTCGAGCGAACGATGAGCCGTATGCCGGTGGTGGTAATCGGGCTGACGATCGTTAAATCTTGTAAATCCTGTGACAAAGTACCTGATCATTGCCGGTCTTCTCAGCATCATCTTTGTTCTCGTCTATTCACGCGTTCGCCCTTATCTCCAACTCATTCAGAAAGTCATTAATTCACTGAGCGTCGCTACCGACCTCAGCGCCTCAACTGCTCCTCGCCAAAAATCAACTTCGGAAAATAAGCTGGTGCGCTGCGAGAGATGTGGAACCTGGATCCCCGCCGAACGCGCGTTAAAGCTCGGCTCAGGCCTCGCGACGTTCTGCTCGCCTGAATGCATGGCGAAACCAGCCTCGAAGGAACGCCGGATTGCTGGTTAAGCAGCGTTGCCGGCTTCGCGAATACCGCGGTCCGTATCAGTTAACCAAAGCACTACCAAACCCACGACGAAGAAGAAGATCAGCGACAGCAATGCCGCGCGGTAAGAACCTGTGCGCGCGATGACGATGCTGAACAACAGCGGCCCCATCCATGAAGTGCCGCGCTCCGAAACTTCATACAGACCAAAGAACGAGGCTTCTTTTCCCGCTGGAATCATCTTCGAGAAGAGTGATCGTGAGAGTGCTTGCGAGCCGCCGAGGACGATCGCGATCGCGCCGGCGAGTACCCACGCCTCCGGCACGGTGTCCAAAAAGCGATTGGCGTAGATCACGATCGCCGACCAGATTATCAACGACACAATGATCGCGTTCTTCGTCTTGATCAAGTAGGCGAGCCGCTCGAACAGAAGCGCGCCGGCGACGGCGACGAATTGGACCATCACGAAGATCTCGAGCAGGAACACGGGATTGCCGCCCGGAAACAGTTCCTGTTCGAGAAACGCGCTGGCGGCGAAGACTACGGTCTGGATGCCGTCGTTGTAGATCAGGTAGCCGAGCAGGTACCGCAGCGTCAGAGGCAGTCGACGCAGTTCCTTGAACGTCGCCACGATTTCCGAGAAGCCTGCGGAGATGTAACTCTGATACGGTGGGAGCTGCTTTTTGGTGGGTCGCGACTTCAGGAGGGCAAAAGTAATGAGTGAGAAGCCGCCCCACCAGACTCCCGCGGAGAGGAGCGACAGGCGCACGGCCAACCCGGTAGACATGCCCAGGTCTTCGGCTCTGAGCACAAGGAGGAGATTGAAGACCAAGAGGATCGCGCCGCCGAGATAGCCGTAGGCGTAGCCGCGGCTCGAGACTTTATCAGCCTGGTCTTCAGTGGCGATGTCAGGCAGGAAAGCGTTGTAAAAAACGAGCGCCGCGCCGAAACCCACATTCGCGATAATGAACAACACGCCGCCCGCGAGATAGAGATTGTCTTTGATGAAGAACAAGAGGCAGTTCGCGGTGACTCCGATGTAGCAGAACAGGGCCATGAGTCGCTTTTTGAGATCGGAGTAATCTCCGAGGGCGCCGAGAATCGGGAGTAGAAATACCTGCGCGCCCACTGAAATCGAGACGCACAACGTTGGCAACGATTTGGCCGTGACGGCACCCAGCGGGCCGAGATCGAGCACGACGCCATTCTCGCCCACCGCAGTTTGGGCCAGGCGAGTGAGGTAAGGGCTGAAGAGGGCGCCGACGACAGTCGTGTAAAAAGCGGAGTTGGCCCAGTCGTACATCTTCCAGCCAAAGAGCTCGCGCTTGTCGTTTTTAGCCACAAATATTCCTTTAGCCACATTCAGAAATCATTTTGTGCTTTTCGTGCTTTCTGGTGGCACAGATCGACGATGGCAGGCGTAATGTCGGCAAGTGTTTTGGTCCGAGCCGCGATTTGTTCTCGTTGAACGCCCCAGACGATCGTGGGCACCTTATGCAGCGTGTGATTGCGTGACGACAGATCTTCGATATTGCCGTGATCGCTCGTGAGTATAACTGTCGTGCGTTCCAGATCAAGCCTCGCCAGCAACTCACGAATAAACAGCGCAAGGCTGGTCAACACCTGCTTCGCTTTCTCCATGTCCTGCTCGTGGCCCACCTTGTCTGTAATGAAGTATTCATAAAGCGTGAAACGGTTTGCTTGTGTGATACCTGCCAGCACCTCTGCCGCTTCGGCCTCAGTCCGCTCAAGAACATCCACGCCCCTTTCGATCAAAACGCGATTCGTGAAATCCATGAAGACTGCGCGGCCGTCTTTGAGATCGGCGACGGTTCTGAACGTCATCCCAGCCGCCTCGACTGCGGCTGTCGTCGCGGACACCCAGCGCGGGCGTTCCGTGAAGAAGCGATCGGTGTAAGCGTTGGCAAAGGTCACTGGTCCAACACCCGCGTCGCGTAGTTGTCGAAAGATCGAGTGGTCGTTGATGATTTCGAGCAGGGCTTTGTTTGGAAATCCTTGTTTGTGAAATCCGAGTTGTGCCGGTGCGTTTACACCGGTCAGGATCGTGGTCTGGCCCGAAGCGCTTTGGGGCCGTCCCTCGACGCCGAGAGAAGCGTCCGTCCCTACGACGATTCCATCCAAAAACGATGCCGGCGGTTCGTTCTGGAAAACGGCGAGCGGTGCGGCATCCTTCAGGTTGTCGAGTGGATTGAACGGACCTCGCTGGCCAATTCCCAGGCCGTCGATGAAGAACAGGAGGACCGAAGCGTCACTCGTCGTCATGCAGGAGACCACGCTCGCGATAAAGATTCAGTTTGTTGTGGAGGGTTTTCAGACTGATGCCTAGCAACTCGGCTGCGCGCGTCTTGTTGTTCTTCGTCTTGTGCAGAGTGCGCATGATCATCTGCCGCTCGACCTCTTCCAGTGGCGTGCCCACAGGCAGGGTCAGCGTGTCCTCGTTGCGCAAACGCTCGCGTTGTTCGATCGGGTAGGGGGCGAAATGGTGGCGCTCGATCTGTTCGCCGGAGCAGATAATGACTGCTCGCTCGATCACGTTGCGGAGCTCGCGCACGTTGCCGGGCCACGAGTGAAACTGAAGTGCATTCAGAGCTGCGGGACTCAGGAAGCGCGCCGGACGTCCG
>JBKPPH010000028.1:0-13124 GCA_046733535.1 Acidobacteriota bacterium | reverse complement strand
CTCACGCGTTACTCGCAGCAGCTTTGGGATGAGATGAGCTTGCCTCGTGAAGTTGAATACGACGCCTGCGGCACGATCTGGATCGCCGCCGATGACGAGGAGATGGCTGAGGTGATGCGGAAGGCGAAGTTCTATTCCGATCGCGGCGTCAGGGTTGAAGTTCTTGACGCGCAGTCGCTCGCGGAAGCCGAACCGAACCTGCGGCCGGGATTGGTTGGTGGGCTGCGGGTGCCGGGCGATACGGTGGTCTATCCGCCGTGTGCGGCGCAATTCTTTGTAGAGTCGAGCGGCGCGAAAGTATTTCTCGGTGTGGCGGTTGAGAGTGTGACGGCAGATGATGTGCGTTTGCGCGACGGAACAATGCTTTCCGCGGGAGTAATCGTGAACGCGACCGGCAGTTGGTCACCAAACTTGACGCCGGGGCTCGAGGTCAAGAAACGCAAAGGCCACCTCGTCATCACCGATCGCTATCCCGGGTTTCTGCGGCATCAACTGGTGGAACTCGGCTACCTGAAGAGCGCACATTCGGTGACCCGTGATTCAGTGGCTTTCAACATTCAGCCGCGAAAGACAGGACAACTGCTGATTGGTTCGTCTCGGCAGTACGACGTCGACGAGCCTTACGTCGATCCGGCCATTCTCACGCGGATGCTCGATCGCGCGCTGGAATACTTGCCGGGCTTGCGCAAGCTCTCTTCGTTGCGCACGTGGACGGGGTTTCGCGCGGCGACGCCCGACAAGCTGCCTTTGATTGGTCCACACGAAGATCACAAGCGGTTGTATCTGGCTACCGGTCATGAAGGTCTTGGCATCACGACTTCACTCGCGACTGCGAAACTCCTCGTCGATCAAGTTATGAATAGAACGCCCGCTATCCCGATTGCGCCTTACCTGCCTTCGCGAGTGACACAGCATGCTTGAAACGGTGACGGTTGTCGTCAACGGTGTTTCAGTCACGATGCCCGCGGGCAGCATGGTGTCGGCGGCGATTTTGAAAAGCGGTGTGCACGGATTTCGGCGCTCGGTGACCGGGGAGTTGCGTGGGCCACTGTGTGGAATGGGGATCTGTTTTGAGTGTCGCGTGACGATTGACGCCGAAGCGCACTGCCGCAGTTGCCAGACAGTTTGTCAGAACGGGATGGACGTGCGAACTGATGCGTGAGACTCGTCACGTTTGCGATGTGCTCGTCGTCGGAGCGGGGCCGGCCGGACTCGCGGCAGCTTATCGCGCGGCGCAGAGTGGGATGCGTGTCACGGTTGTCGATGACAATCCTGCTGCAGGCGGCCAGATCTGGCGGGGGCGTAAGGCGACCTCTCCTGAGGCGCAGGTGTGGTTCGAGAGGATTCGCAGCGTCGATCTTCAGTTCATCAATGGCGCTCGAGTGTTCGATCAGCCTCAAGCCGGAATGCTATTGGCGGAAAGATCAGATGGCGTTTGCGAGTTGGAGTATACGAGTCTGATCCTTGCCACTGGCGCGCGTGAACGGTTTCTTCCCTTTCCGGGTTGGACGTTGCCGAACGTGATGGGCGCTGGAGGATTGCAGGCGCTCGTGAAAACGGGAATGCCGATCGAAGGGAAACGGGTTGTCATCGCCGGCAGTGGGCCATTGCTATTGGCGGTTGCTGCTTACTTGCGCAAGTGTGAGGCTGAGGTGTTGCTGATCGCGGAGCAGGCGTCGTCGCTGCGACTCGCAAGATTTGGGTTGGGGTTGATTGGACAGAAGGGAAAAGCGTCTCAGGCGTGGAGATTGAGAAGAGAGTTATCGCGCAAAGATGCAAAGACGCAAAGCCTTCGGTATCTCAGTGGATGCTGGGTAGCAGCGGCGCAGGGGCAGGACAAGCTCGAGAGCGTGACGTTGGTGCGAGGTGGAAAGCGTTGGCAGGTTTTGTGTGATTACCTTGCATGTGGCTTTCATCTCGTGCCGAATGTCGAGCTGGCGGAGTTGTTGGGATGCGTGATTGAGAACGGCTGTGTGAGAGTGGATGAGTTTCAGCAGACTTCAGTCGCGCAGGTTTACAGTGCGGGAGAGACGACGGGCATTGGTGGTCTGGAACTGTCGCTTGTTGAAGGTGAGATCGCCGGATTCGCGGCAGCAGGCAAACAGGATGAAGCACGCAGGCTGTTTCCTCATCGGCAGAGACAGAGAAAGTTTGCGGACTTGTTGAACCGCACGTTTGCGTTGCGTGATGAATTGAAGGAACTGGTCCAGCCGGAAACGATCGTGTGCAGGTGTGAGGATGTCACGTTCGATCGTCTGCGCACAAACGATTCGTGGCGGGCGGCAAAGTTGCAGACGCGCTGCGGCATGGGACCATGCCAGGGTAGAGTTTGCGGCGGCGTGGTTGAGTTTCTGTTTGGCTGGCGCGCGGAGTCTGTTCGACCGCCGGTACTGCCGGTGCGCGTCGAGAGCTTGATTCGCTCGGAGTGATGAGATGGAAATGAAATGGGCGGGCGTGATGCCTGCAACAACGACGGCTTTCGACGAGCAACTCAACATCGATCACGAGTACCTCGCTCGCCATGCTAATTGGCTGATCGATCATGGCTGCACCGGCATCGTAACGCCCGGCTCGTTAGGCGAGAGTGCGACGCTGAGTTTCGATGAAAAGCTCGCGATCTGGAAAACCGTGATTGCGGCGGTTGGCGATCGTGTGCCGGTGGTGGCCGCGATTGCTTCGTTGAGCACAAGCGAGGCGGTGCGACTCGCGCAGAACGCGGCGGACGTGGGATGCAGTGGCTTGATGGTGCTGCCGCCGTACGTCTACCGCAGCGACTGGCGTGAGATGAAAGCGCATATCGAAGCGGTGTTTCGCGCGACCAAACTTTCGTGCATGCTCTACAACAACCCGGTCGCATACGGCACCGACTTCCTGCCTGAACAGATCAAAGAACTGGCGGCTGAGCACGAAAATCTCGAGGCGGTCAAAGAGTCGAGCACTGACGTGCGCCGCGTAACGTGGATTCGTGAGCTGGTTGGCGATCGGTTGGCAATCTTTGTTGGCGTTGACGATGCGATCGTCGAGGGTATCGCAGTCGGCGCGGTCGGTTGGATTGCGGGTTTGGTAAACGCGCTGCCGAAAGAGTCAGTCGATCTCTTTAACTACGCGATGAACGGCGAACGCGAGCGGGCTATAGCGCTCTACAACTGGTTTCTGCCGTTGCTGCGAATGGATACCGTGCCGAAGTTTGTGCAACTCATCAAGCTGGTCCAGAAGGAGGTTGGGATGGGAAACTCGCGCGTCCGCCCGCCGCGTCTCGAATTGCAAGGCGCCGAACTCGCCGAAGCGTTACGAGTGATCAGGCACGCACTGAACCACAGATAACACGGATCTAAAATCCGGATTTAAATCGGATCTCTTTATCCGTCTCATCCGCGGCCCGCAATCCATGATCAAACGCCTCCTCGAATAGCGCCACGCCACTCAGCTCCGAGTGCGCAAAGTGAATCCCACGAAAAGGCTTTGTTGCTTCACGTCGCGCGCGGCCCCACATGAACCCAGTGCGCGGACGGATCATCGCGTGGCCCCAACGCATCACATCCAATCGCTCCACTAAACTGCGAATGTCTCTGTGCGCCGCGCCGACGTCGCTCAACGTGACTTCCGCCCAGCCACGCCAATCAGTTTCCAAAAGACGCGTGCGCCCTGCGCGAGCGTTTTCATCAACCAGCGGGTAGTAATAAGTGAGCACGGTTGGACCACGATCGAGTCCGCGTTGATGTGTGGCGACCACATAACCGAGCGACGGACTCTCATAAAACACGTTGTCCCACGCGAGTGGAAAGTCACGCGCCCCGGGCTTCGGCCGGTCTTTCAACGTCAGGTTCGCAACCATCCACGAGCCAAACTGGAACTCGGCAATGTGTGGCGGCGGATTGTCGCGATACGGGCGCACGACGTAACGCGCCATGAACTGCGGCGCCGCGAAGATCACGCGCCTCGCACGAAAGCCGCGGGGCTCGCGTCCTTCCTTGTCCAGCGTGATCACCTCGACACCGTCGTCACCCGGAATCAATTCAACCACCGCGCGATCGAGCTGAATATTCGCTTTGGCTTTCTCGAACAAGTGACGCACCAGGCGCCCGTTGCCTTCGGGCCACGTAATCAACGACTGCGACTCAACCTTCGGCGCTGCGACTCGCGAACAGAAGTAAAACAATCCAGCCCACGCGCTGGTTTGCTCGAGCTTCATGCCGTAGTCGTCACGGCACGCGTAATCGACCCACCAACGGAGGCGCGGACTTGTTAAGCCGCGCTGGTCCATCCAGTCGGCGATTGAGATACGATCGAGCGCCGTAACGTCCGCATCATCCGAACAAGCAGACACGGGAAGTGTGAACGCGCGGCGGCCGCGTCCATCGCGCCACGCGATCCACTGGTCCACTTCGGAATTGAATTTCTGAAGCTGTTGTTTGTCTTCCTCAGATTCACCGGCGTGAAGATACAGCCCTTCGTACCAACGGCCTTTATAAAAGACACGCTCTTCCGGATCGCGACACAGAAACTGCTCCCCGATAATCGGTTCGCCGTCTTTGTCGCGGCCTTCGACAACGCCCATCTCGTCGAGCAGCGACACAAGCTCGGCGTTCTCTTTCATCGGCGCGGGAATGTAATGCGCGCCCCAGGGAAACGAAATGGAACTGTTAGCGCCGGAGCGAGACGTGCCGCCCGGCGCGCTTTCGAGTTCGAGCAAAACAAAATTCGTGAAGCCTGACTTTTGTAAACGCCACGCCGCCGTGAGTCCCGCAACTCCGCCACCGACGATGACGACGGGCACGTTAGTCCATGAATCCTGTGGCACTTCGACGCGCAGACCGTCACGCAAACGATGTCCAAAGACATCCGACGCGCCGACGATCTCACCGGCAGGTAGCGGAAGCGTTTCCGTGCGCCGGCACGCAGCAAGCGCAAACGGAACACCTAAAAAAGCCGCTAAGATCTCACGCCTATTCATCGCATTCTTGACAGGATTTACATGATTCTTTATTGATGAATCATTCGAATCTTTTCCACTCACCTTCGTAGTACCTGACGAGTGCCTGGTTATCGAGGCGATTGATCTCGACCGGCACGGGCTCGATGTCTTTCGAAAGCGTAAACATCGCGGAGAGCGTCTGGTCGTCGAGAAACTTCAAACCCGGCGGCGGGTTCTTCGGCACTTCAAACGCAGACGTTCGCGCGAGCGCGTAACCCCACAGGCCAAAGCTCGGCACGGCCGTGTAGTAAGGCCGCACAAAAAATCCAGCCGCTTCGAGTGTGCGGATGATGCACCAGTAAGAATTTCGCGCGAACATCGGCGACGTCGACTGCACCGCCACCGGCGCGTTCTCACTTAGCCGCGTTCGGAGCAGACGATAGAAGCGGGTCGTGTAGAGCTTCCCGAGTGCAAACGTATTCGGATCGGGAAAGTCGACGATCGCAGCGTCGTAAGCAGGCTCGGTAGTTTCTTCCACCCAGATGAAAGCGTCTGCGTTTACGACTTGCACACGCGGATCGTTGAAAGACTGTTGGTTCAATTTCGCCAGCAGCGGAAAGCGAATCGAGAGTTTCGTCATCTCCGGATCGAGATCGACGAGCGTGACGCGTTCAACCGACGGGTACTTCAAAATTTCGCGCAGCGCCAAACCATCACCGCCGCCCAGCACGAGCACACGGCGCGGATTCCCTGCCAGCAGCATCGCGGGATGAACGAGCGCCTCGTGATAGCGATACTCATCAGTCGAGCTGAACTGCAAGTTGCCGTTCAGAAACAACTGAAACCCCGCGCGGCCACGTGTGATCACGATGCGCTGATAAGGCGTGTCTTTCGTGTAGACGATCTCGTCGGCAAACATCTCGTCTTCGGCGAGTGACGTAATCCTGTTTGCGTTGACGAATGCGATCAGCAACAGCGCCAAAACGACGACTGCTTTCACCCGCAATCCAACAATGCGGCCTTTGATGAGCGGACGCAGCATCCACGTGCCCCACAGAGCCACGCCCGCGTTCAGCATCCCGAAGATCAGCGACGTGCGAATCAGTCCCAGACGCGGAACGAAGAGGACCGGAAACAGGATCGAGGCGACGAGCGCGCCGATGTAGTCGAACGCAAGCACGCGCGAGACGAGTTCCTTGAATTCGATCTCGTCTTTCAGAATGCGCAGCAGTAAAGGTATTTCGAGTCCGACGAACACGCCGATCGCGAAGACGACGAAGTAGAGCACCGCGTAGAAATAATTGACGCGCGAGAACGTGAGAAACAGCAGCGGCGCAGAGAAACCGCCGAGCACGGCGACTGCTAGCTCGACGTCGACAAACCGCCGCGCGAGGCCTTTGTCGATGAACCGCGAGAGCCACGAACCGACTCCCATCGCGAACAGGTAAATACCGATGATGAGTGAAAACTGGGTGACCGAATCGCCGAGGACGTAACTCGCCAGAGTGCCCGCAAGCAGTTCGTAGATCAGTCCGCAGGTAGCGACAATGAGAACGTTCAGGAACAGTAGCGGAGGACGTTTCATGAAAAGCAATCCACAGATTACACGGATTGTGCTGCGTAATCTGTGGACGTTCTACCCGTGAACTGCTGCGGCGATGATCAATGCGCTGCCGAGGATCACGGAGCCGATCACGATGGCGAGCGCGATGTTTTGATCATCTTCGATCTCCTTCCGCACTGAAAACGGACTTGCCTTCGCGATGATCAGAAACGCGATTGCGAAGACGATAAGGCCGAAGACGACGAAGACTAACGTCGTGATAAATACCGGCAGGAGACCTTCAAGTGGAACCAGCATTCCTGCGATTGAATCAGTCATCATTTTCCTCCGTGTAAGCCGTAGTGCCAGAAGTGGAATGAGCGATAGCCGTTCTGCCGCGCGTCGGGTGGCAACTGCCGGCGCGAGCCCCCGCTGATCTCCCAGCCAAGCAGCGCGGCCGCGCTGTACAACGTCACGACGCCGACGCTGAAGATTGTGTAGAGTGCTTTAAGCATTCTCGAAGTCCCTCGCTATTCATCGTCATCATCACTACCATCACCGCCGCTGAACATACTCTCCGACCAGCGTCTGCGTTCGAAACCAATGTGATAAACGATCATCAGGATTGGACCAACCGATACCGCGATCAACGCGATCAGGAGGTTGAGTCCGTGCGTAACGTTCTGTTCGACCCTGATCGAAACAACGGCCGGCTGCGTCCACGTCTCCCACTGCCCTTCCAGCCGCAGGATGTACCTGCCCGCCGGCAGCGCCGAAGTGTAAGCCGAGTCGCTCTGCCCCCCTTCAGACCACGACTCGCCGTCTTCAACTCCCTGGTAGTAAGAGATGTCGATCGGAAAGGATTGGACCACACCCGTCTCGTCGTTGATCAGATCGCCTTCGAGATACACCCACGTGTTCTGCACGGGCGACTCGCCGACGATTCTGATATTGCGTCGCCCCGCCAACTCAAAAGGCTGGCTGAAGAAGACCTGCGTGCCGTCTTCATTCGGCAGCGGCGGCAGCGTGACAGTTTGCGAGAAGACCTGCCTGCTCGAACCCGAGAGTACCATCGTGAGAAAACCGGCGAGCAATGTAAGGATGAGGAACGCGATCCAGTATTTGTAAATCCACCAGTGTTTGTAAGGCTGATTCGGAGCGACGCCTTTCGGGCGCGGTAAGCCGCTTACGCCGAACGACTTTTCGATCTGCTGAACAGGAATGTAAGTTCCGAGCGACCAGTTGATCTCGCCCGTCGCGCGCTTTTTCTTGTTCGCATCGCTGGGATCGCTAATGTAAACAGTCGAGACTTCTTTCGAGAGCATGTAGGGCGGCGCAACGTAATCAACGCCGCGCACCTGTTCGCCCGCTTCGACCTTCCAGTAAAACTCACCCTGCACGGCCTCAACACGCGCCTGCGCATCCTGGAAGATTCGATAATTCTTGCCGCGATAATTCGCCCACTTTCCCGTTTCGTTTATTTCACCCGGCGGCACGGCACGAACATAGTTCCAATGATCGTCGCTATGGACCAGCCAGCGAAAACCGATCTGGGGGTTGTAGAGCAGATACTCACTCCAAAAATATTGAGTGCCTTCGATCGTCACGCTCCGCGCCATCGCGCCGATGACCGTCATCTTTCCTTCCGGCACGTCGCCGACCGTGCCAAGCGGAATCAGCGGTTGAAACCACTGCTTCTCGAGCGCTTTCAGAAACTGGAGTCGCCCTTGATTGACGTCAAGCAGCGAGTTGCAGTTTGGACAAGTGACGCGTTCTGTTTTGTCGGGCGCGCGGAGTTCGAGTGGACCACCGCAGTTAGGACAACTGACAGCCTCGGCGCCGACACGCCGCTCTTCACGTTCCGGTGTGCGCGTCGTCGCGATGCCGAGTTCGGCAAGGGTGAGTTCATGGCCCAGGAAGATGAGCGGTGGCGATTCGTTGTAATCGAGTGTGCCAAATGCGCGGTCGGCACCGGAGAGATCCGCGTAGTAGTAAGTCTCGCTCGGCGTCAACAGGTACGGGATCTCGCCCTTCGCGCCGAGAGCAGTGGCGCGTCCGGTCTCCGCGACCATCATTGGCGTGGGCCATGGAAGACCCGGCACTTGTTGTCCGAGTTGGAGTTGATCGAACGGCGGCAGTTGCACGCCTTCTGGCACTGGATATTGAAACGTGAGATAGAACCGGCCTTGCGCTTCAGCGAGCCAGCCGAGCCATCCGTTTGAGAAGGTGGCGTACCACTCGTCCCATTGGCCGCCCATCTCGTGACCGAGTTGCGCGCGGCCGGTCAGCTCAAACGGCACGTCTTTCCACTTGCCTCGCACGCCGACGTCGAGCGGAGATCCGGTCTCGACAAGCTCCGCAACTTTGCCGAGATCTTTCAGGTCACGATCGGTGCGCGCGACTGCGGAACGGCAGTATTCACAGATGACGACGATCGACTGCCCGCTCTTGAATTCGATTTGCGCTCCGCACGACGGGCAGTTTGCCACCAACACGCTCATTTAGCGGCTCCTGCCACGTGCGTGTCTTCGTGAATCATGCGTTCGAACACGCGAACTTTCACTTCTGTTGCGCCAAGCATTTCTTTGAGTGTCGTTTCCCACGTCCATGAAGCACGGTTGCGGCAGCAGTAAAGATTGAAGGTCGCGGCACGAAACTCGGGATAAGTGTGGCAGGTGAGATGCGACTCTGACAGCAGCGCGAGACCGCTGACGCCGCCCGGGTGATCGAAGTGATGCCATGCGATCTCGCCGAGAACGTTTAGATCGAGATCGCGAATGACGCGATCGAAGACCGCACGAAGACGATCGAGATCCGCAAGCGCGGCAGCGTCGCATCCGCTTGCGTCGATGAGCCATTCAGTGCCGAGTGTCATAGTAAATTGCGCGAGAGAATAAGCCACAGAGAACACAAATTCAATAAAAGAGTGAGCCGCAGATTTTCGCGGATGAACGCAGATCAGAAAAAGCTTTTCGTGATCTGCGTTTTTCTGCGTTCATCTGCGGCCCTATTCACCCAATAACGAAGCGTGCGGCAGGACCGACGGCGGTATCGGTTCGAGGAAGCGTGAGAGCGTCGGCGTGCCGTCCGTCTCTGGTCCTCTGTAAACGTCAACCGCCGGATACACGAAATGCAAATCCTTCTTTGCGCGCGTCGTGGCGACGTAGAGCAACCGGCGCTCCTCGTCGAAATCGTCAAACTCATCCTGAAACCTGCTCGACGGAAACCATCCGTCAGTCATCCAGATCAGGAACACGTTGTCCCACTCCAACCCTTTCGCCGAATGCACGGTAGAGAGCGTAACAAATCCACTGCTGCGGCGCGGCGTGTTTTCCTGCACCGCTTCAGTCGGATCGAGCGCGATGTCGTCGAGCAACTTCGCCGGCGTCTTGTAACGCTTCGCGATCGCTTGCAGGTGTTCGAGGTCGCGGCCGCGGCGTTGCACGTCGTCATACTTACTCTTCAACAGCGGCCGGTAGAAACGCAAAACCGCTGCTAATTGCTCGCCGGGCGTTTTGCTTTCCAGCATCGTGATGAACACGCGCGCCAGCCGGGTCAGTTGCGCCTGGTAAGCAGCGCGCGCAGGGAAGCGATTCAGTTTCTTGAACAGCGCCGCCTTGCTTGACGCCGAGCGAAACTCGCGCTGCTCGACGCCGAGATGTTCTAGTATCTGATACACGGTCGCATCGCCGATGTGATCGATCAGCTTGAGCGCGCGAAACCAGCAAAGCGTGTCGGAAGGCTTGACCATCACGCGCATGAAGGCGAGCGCGTCCTTGATGTGCGCCGACTCGGCAAACCGCATCCCGCCGAATTTGCGGAACGGAATACCTGCGCGGCCGAGTTCGATTTCGAGATCGAACGAATGTGAGCTCGAACGAAACAGGACGGCGATTTCGCTGAGCGGCACGCCCTCGTCGCGTAAGTCGGCGATACGCTGCGCGACGAACCGCGACTGTTCGTTCTCGTCGCGCGCGCTCACCACCACCGGCGGCTGGCCGCCGTCGATGCGCGAGTAAAGCCGCTTTTTATAACTCTCTTTCACGTCGGCAATGATGGCGTTGGCGACGTCGAGAATCGGTTGCGTGCTGCGAAAGTTCTCTTCGAGTTTGATGATCTGCGCTGACGGAAAGAGCTTTGGAAACTCGAGCATGTTTCGATGACTCGCGCCGCGAAACGAATAGATCGATTGAAACTCGTCCCCCACGACCGCGACGTTATCGTGCCGCGCAGTCATCAGCTTCACGATCTGCGCCTGGAGCTTGTTCGTGTCCTGGTACTCGTCGACCATGATGTAGCGATACTGATCCGAGAGTTGCTCGCGCATCTCGGCGCTCGCTTCGAGTGCCTCACGAAGGCGGACGAGTAGATCGTCGTAGGTCAGCATGTGACGGCTGCGTTTGAACTCTTCGAACGACTTGAACAACGTCTCGAGATTGCGGCGCTCGTCGACGAACTGCGGATACTGCTGATTCAGCACCTGCTTGAGCGATTGCACCTTGTTGACCATCATGCTGAAGATCGCGGCGATGGTGCGCTTGCGTGGGAAGTGTTGCGCTTTGCTGATCCTGATCTGGCGGCGTAGCAGATCGATCAGGTCTTCAGTATCGCTCTGGTCCAACACGGTGAAGTTTTTCTGCACGCCGGCCTCGTCCGCGAACTTTCGCAGCACTGCGTGACCGAGAGAATGAAACGTGCCCCCGGAAACTCTTTGGCAACGCGCGTCAGCCAATGCGGCGGCGCGCGTCAACATGCTTGCCGCTGCTCGTCGCGTAAAAGTCAGCAACAGAATCGATTCGGGCTTCACGCCGATTTCGACCAACCGCGCCACGCGATAAACGAGCGTTCGCGTTTTGCCTGTGCCTGCTCCGGCGACGATCAGCAGTGGCCCTTCGGTAGTTGTGACCGCCTTGAACTGGGCTTCGTTCAGCTCCTTCTCGTAATCGATCGCGCGCGCTCCGCTGGTGACGCGCTTCAACACCAGTCTCGTCTTCGAGGCGACGGGCAGAGTTTTACCGAGCTCGAGATCGCGCTTGATGCGCTTGAGTTCTTCCGCTAGCTCGACGACGGTTTGGTAACGCTCCTTTGGTGTTTTGGCGAGTGCCTTCGCGAGGATTCGTTGCAGATCAAACGGGAGCTCCGGACGGCCGTCGGCGGGGAAGCGCGGCTCTCTATGAAGGATCGCGTGCATCGTGTCGATGCGATTGTCGTGAACGAAAGGCGCGGCGCCCGTCAGCATTTCGCACAACACCACGCCGAATGAAAACACATCGCAGCGGCGATCGACGCGTTGGCCCAACAACTGTTCCGGCGCCATGTAGTTGACTGTTCCCATCAACGTGCCGGATTGAGTTTGAACGCCCCGAATGAGTGTCTTCTGTTCGCTGTCCGCGACGAGTGCCCGGTCGCGTTCGGCGACGAGCTTGGCGAGTCCGAAGTCGAGAATCTTTGCGTAGCCATCGCGGCTGAGCATGAGGTTCTCGGGTTTCAGATCGCGATGGATGATGCCGAGTTCATGAGCGCGCGCGAGACCGGCAGCGATCTGAATCGCGATGCCGAGCGTCTCCCTGAGCTGAAGTGCGTTGTTCTTGATCTTCTGTCGCAGCGTTTCGCCTTCAATGTACTCCATCGCGATGTACGGGCGTCCCTCGTCCTCGCCGACTTCGTAAATTGTGAGAATGTGCGGATGGTTTAACGCTGAAGCAGCACGCGCTTCCTGGAAGAAGCGGCGGCGCCGGTCCTCCTGCGCGACGTACTCAGATGGGAGCAGCTTCAACGCAACGATGCGCTGGAGTTTGTTGTCGAAAGCTTTGTAGACGGCGCCCATGCCGCCGGCGCCGATCGGTTCGACGATCTGGTAATGCGCGATAGTCTCGACGGGGAGGGGTTTCATGATCGAGGGATTTCGATATGTAGTCTAATTATTTCCCGTAAGGACGCAAGCGACATTTTCATATTAGAACTCGGATCGTAGAATTGTCGTATCTTTTGAAAGATTCGGATAGGAGTTGCGTATGTTATGTCCGCGTTGTGCCGCAAATCAAAGCGAAGACGTGAAGTTTTGCACGTCTTGTGGAGCGAACTTGCAAGCTGTACGCGAGGCGATTGATCGCGAGCCAGGGAAGAAGTTTGACTTGAGCGACACGTGGGTGGCGGAGATGTTCATGTCAGGCAAAGCGGCTGAGCTTCGCAAAATCGAGATGGAACGCAGGCTCGGAATTACACCCGAGATGAAGCGTTACAACGAAATAAAAGCCGGTGTGATTGTGAGCAGCGTTGGTATCGGTTTGGCGCTCTTTCTGTTTTTCTTCATGCAGGGGATTGCGCATAACCTTAAGCCCGAGGACGCGGAGATAATCTCGCGCATTTGGCTCGCCGGGATCATTCCCTTCATGGTTGGTCTTGCGCTGATCGTTAATGGTCTGTTCATCAGCAAGAAAATGAATGCCGCTCTGGAACGCGATCAGAAACGCACCGACACGCTCGAGGCAGGTGTGACTCCTCGTGGATTGCGGCCGGCGGACACATCCGAGTTCATCCCGGCGAACCTGAGCGTGACGGACCAGACCACCAGGCACCTGGAACATTCGGAGCGGAAGATTACTTAATGAACAGGATTTCAGGTTTAGAGAAGAAGCAGGCGCCGTGGCACTTGCGCTGGTTCTA
>JBKPPH010000027.1:0-12759 GCA_046733535.1 Acidobacteriota bacterium | reverse complement strand
CGTCGTGAAGATTACTACGTCGGCAAAAACTCCGGATCCGGATCAATTGCGCCGGATTAACGAAGTGGTCGATCGACTCGTAAAAGAGCACGGGTATTGCCCGGTTTGCGCGAATGAGCTGCTGACGTACGTCGGCACGTTGTTGTCGCGGTAGAGACTTTTTAGCCGCAGATTTTTCGCAGATGAACGCAGATCCAATCAGCGTTAATCTGCGTAAATCTGCGGCTAAATTACGATGAAGAAACGTTACTGGATCGCGGGTGCTACAGCGGTTGCCATTGCCGGCAAACTACTGACGCGTCCCAACGATGCCGACTGGCATAAGAATCGTAACGTTGTTTTTCATTCCGGCCATTCGCGGTTTGTCGACGTCGATGGCGTGCGCGTTCACTACCAGGAAGCGGGCGATCCAACAGCGCCGGCGCTTGTTCTGATTCACGGCTTTGCGTCGTCGACGCTGGTGTGGAGCAAAGTTTTTCTGGCGTTAGCGGAGCGCGGTTATCGCGTCATCGCCGTTGATATGTTGGGTTACGGCTACTCAGCCAAGCCGCGAAACGGGGAATACACGATTGCCGGCCAGGCAAAACTGTTGACGCGCCTTCTTGATTGTCTCGGAATCCCGCGAGCGATTCTCATCGGCAGTTCGTACGGTGGCGCTGTCGCTGCGACCTGCGCTTTGGATTACGCGGATCGCGTTGAGAAGCTCGTCCTCGTTGGGACAGTCAATAACAACCGCCCGCTGGCTTACAAGCTGATGCGCGTGTTTGGCTCGCCTGTGTTCGGCGACGTTGTGTCGCCGCTCTTGATCGGCTCGCGTCGCTTACTGCGCCGCCGCATGAAGCGAGTTTACGATCGTCACGCGTGGGTGCTCGATGAGAGAAGAGTCGAGGCGCGCCATCTGCCGTTGCGCGCCGCGCGTACGCAACGCGCCATCATCCGCACGGTGCGGCGCTGGGACGCTGAACGGATATCTCGCGACGCGCATCTAATCAGGCAGCCCACGCTCCTGCTCTGGGGTGAAAACGATCGAGAGATTCCACTCGCGGACGGCGAGCGGCTCCACGAGGAGATTCCCGGCTCGCGTTTGATCGTATTTTTGAATTGCGGCCACTTGCCACACGAGGAATACCCGGAAGCGTTTACGAATTTGGTGATCGACTTCTGTAGAAAGTGAAGTACAGGTTATGTCCATCCAACGCAATGACTGGTCGTTACAACGCAAGGGCATCATCGATCAGGAGCGCCACAAGGATCGCGTCAAGGAAGCGATCCGCAAAAACCTCGGCTCCATCGTGTCCAACGAAGCCATCATCCTCTCCGACGGCAAGCGCACCGTCAAAGTGCCGATCAAAGCGCTCGACGAATACAAGTTTCGTTTCAATTATCAGAAGAGCAAACACGTGGGCCAGGGTGACGGCAAGACGCGCGTTGGCGACGTCATCGGCCGTGAGAGCCGGCCGGGCGGCGGTCAGGGCTCCGGACAAGCCGGGCAGGAGGCAGGCGCTGATTATTACGAAGCGGAAGTAAATATCGACGAGCTCGCCGCACTCATCTTCGAAGATCTCCAACTTCCCTACCTCGAAGAGAAAGCAAAGAAAGCAGTCCAGTCGCGCAAGACGCAGTTCAATGAAATCCGCCGTACGGGCGTGATCGCGAATCTCGACAAGCGTCGCATGATTCTCGAGAACATTCGTCGCAACGCGCGCGAAGGCAACGCGCGTTTCGGCGACATCAAGAAAGAAGATCTGAGATTCAAGACGTGGGAAGAGGTGATGCGTTACGAGTCGAACGCCGTGGTCATCGCGATGATTGACGTGTCGGGTTCGATGGGTGAGTTTAAGAAATACATCGCGCGCAGTTTTTATTTCTGGATGGTGCGCTTCCTGCGCACGAAGTATGACAACGTTGACATCGTCTTCATCTCGCATCACACGGAAGCGAAAGAAGTGAGTGAGGAGCAGTTTTTCACGCAGGGCGAATCGGGCGGTACCGTTGTCTCCTCCGCTTACCAGCTCGCGTTGGACATCATCAACCAACGCTATCGTCCGTCGGATTGGAACATCTATCCCTTTCACTTCTCGGACGGCGACAACTACTACTCCGATAACGAAGAAGCGGTTAAGCTCGCGGACGAGTTGATCGCGACGTGCAATCTGTTTGGCTATGGTGAGATTGGCGAGGAAGGTTCGTCGAGTTACCGTCGATCTTCAGGCGCGCTGCTCTCGATCTTCTCGGACCGGCTACAGCACAAGGACCGTTTTGTCGGCGTGCGGATCGACGATAAGGAAGACGTTTACCCCGCACTGAAACAGTTTTTTGGAAAGCGGGATCTAGCGACGGCATTGCACAGATGAACACGGATCTATGGAAGACAAAGAGATAAAAGAACTCGAGAAAGCCGTCGAGCAAATCTGGGAAGTCGCTCGCCGCTTCGGCCTCGATCCGTATCCGACGAATTTCGAGATCGTCCCTGCTACCGTGATGTACGAAGTGGGATCTTACGCGCTGCCCGGCCGCTATTCCCACTGGACGTTTGGCAAGACTTACCATCGCATGAAAACGATGTACGACTTCGGGCTATCGAAAATTTACGAAGTCGTTATCAACACCGATCCCGCTTATGGTTTTCTGCTCGAGACGAACAGTCCGATTCAAAACAAGATGGTGATCGCCCACGTCCTGGGCCACGTCGACTTCTTCAAAAACAACTCCTACTTCTCAAAGACCAACCGGCGCATGGTTGAAAGCGTGTCGACGCACGCGCAGAGGATGATGGAGTATGAGTTCAAACATGGGCGCAAGACGGTCGAAAGATTTCTCGATGCAGTGCTCGCGATCGAAGAGCACATCGATCCGTATTTCTTTATCAAACGCGACATTTCGATTGCCGAAGAAAAGCGGCGCGCGGAGCACCGGCCGAAAGATGGCCGGTATGACGATCTTTGGTTGCTGGACAAAGTCGAACACCAGGACACCGCGCCGGTCGAAAGTGACGACACAAAGCCGCGTGAACGGTTGCCCGAAAAGGATCTGCTCTTCTACATGATGAAACACTCGCCTTCGCTCACCACCTGGCAGCGTGATGCGATCGCGATGGTCCATGAGGAGATGGAGTATTTCGTGCCGCAGATGCAGACGAAGATCATGAACGAGGGCTGGGCGAGCATCTGGCACGCGCGCATCATGCGCGAGCTCGATCTCAGCGATAACGAGCACATCGAGTTTGCGAATCTTCATTCGGGCGTGGTGTCGCCGCAGAAAGGGCAGTTGAATCCGTATTATCTCGGCTACAAGATTTACGAAGATATCGAGCGACGCTGGAATGAGCCTTCGAAGGAAGAGCGCGAAAAGTTTGGCCGTGTCGGCAACGAAGGACGCGAGAAGATGTTTGAAGTGCGCGAGCTCGAGAATGATGTTTCGTTTCTGCGCAACTACCTGACGGAGGAGTTGTGCGAAGAGCTCGACTTGTTCGTGTTTGAGCTCGTGGAAGAAGAAGAGTGGACGATTACGGAGAAGCGCTGGGAGAAGGTGCGCGATCAGCTCGTTTCAAACATGACGAACTTCGGGTTTCCGTATTTACAAGTTGAAGACGGCGATTACAACGGCAATCGCGAACTTTATCTAAAGCACCGCTACGAAGGCACCGAACTCGACATGAAGTACGCGCGCAAAGCGCTGGAGCACGTCTACACGCTCTGGGGCCGCCCCGTTCATTTAGAAACGATTATGGACGACGAATCCACGGTGCTTCATTACAACGGCGACGAGCACGGGGAAGATTGATTTTAGCCGCAGATTTACGCGGATGAACGCGGATCAGAAAAGCCATTCTGATCCGCGTTCATCTGCGTAAATCTGCGGCTACATATTCAGAGCTTTGCCAACCGACGGGTCTCTTCTAACGCGCCAAATCTTCGAATCGAGATAATAGTGAACGAACGCGTACCCCCACAGAAACGAAATTCCAAGCTGAACACCCAAAGACGATCCCCAGTTGTTCAGTAACTGTCTCGGTCCCTGGTAAATCACGCCGAAGATAATTCCAAAGCCGATGTAGTAGATTACCCGGCGGCTGATGAGTTCCGCGGCGCCATACTGTTCGCGCGATTTGTACTTCTGATTGTGAAACCAGATCAGCCGGTGATACTGAAAGTTGTGATAGATCGTCAGTATCGCAACGATGGCGATTGGCTTGTGCGGCATCGGCGTCAGCAACACGATCCAGTGCATCGGAATCGCCGCCGCGAGTAACAGATACTTCGGCACGTTTAATGGCTCGCCCGTCACCGCGCGTTGCACCTGACGAACAACCCACGCGATGAAGAGAAGAACCGTCGCCGCGAGCAGCAGCTTCGAGAACCCGTTGACGCCTCCTCGCAAAATCGCCGGCACACGCGCCATCGCTTCGGCATCGCGCGCGATAAACTCGACAAACGGATAGTTGAAAGCAAAGAGCAGCAGCAGCCGGTCGAGGGCGTTGTCGACACGTGCCAGGTCGCCGTTCTTCTTCTTGTAAAGCACCATGAAGCCGTAGTGTTGCTTCACGAGGTGATAGTAGGCCCACAGCGCCGCTACAAACAGAAACACAAAGCCCGCGCCCGCGAGCACCATTACTGGTCCAATCGCGAAGAAGAGCAGCGAGCCCCAAAGCAGTCGAGCGCGATTTTTTCTCTCGGTGCGATCGAAGTAAGTGCGTGAAAACGTGCCGAACACGTGCGGCGCGTCGATCAGGATGGCCCAGAACGCAACCATCGGGATTAGCGGCAGCACTCCGCTGACGTAAAGAAAGAACAACGCGTAGCTCGAAACCACTGAACCGATGAACCAGATGAGGTCATCGCGCGCGCCGATAATCCAGCGCAACGAAATCGCACTTGCAACCGGCTTAGCAACAATTTCCGCACTCGCAGCCATAGAGTCGCCACATTTTAGCAAGGCCACGAAGACGCACAAAAGTCACAAAAGAAGTTGGTGGGGAAAGCAAGACTCTGGAGGGACTTCGCTTTTGCGCATTTTGTGGCTCTTCGCGGCTCATTTATCATCGCCCAATGAACAAACAACTCTTCCAGGCTCATCCGTGGCACGGCGTCACGCCGGGACCAAAGGCGCCGGAACTGGTCAACGCCTACATCGAGATCGTTACCACTGACGCAGTCAAATATGAGTTGGATAAGTTATCGGGCCATTTGCGCGTCGATCGCCCGCAGCGCTTCTCCTCGATGTCGCCCACTCTTTACGGCTTCATCCCGCAAACGTTTTGCGGACGCGAAGTCGCCGCACTGTGCCAACAGCGCACCGGTCGCACCGGAATCGAAGGCGACAAGGATCCGATGGATATCTGCGTTCTTTCGGAGAAGGCGTTTGCACACGGCAGCTTTTTTCTTCACGCGAGGCCGATCGGTGGTCTACGGATGATCGACGGCAATGAAGCTGACGACAAGATCATCGCCGTACTCGAAGCCGATCTTGCTTACGGGAAGATCAACGAGATTGGCGACGTGCCGCAAGGATTAGTCGATCGACTGAAGCATTACTTCCTGAGTTACAAGCAGCTTCCGAGCGACACGAATAAGAACGTGGAGATAGTAGACGTTTACGACCGCAAAGAAGCGCTCGACGTGATCACGCGCAGTCTTAGAGATTACGAGATTGAGTTTGGCCGGTAGTCCGCGGCGTCAGGGTTTCTTAACAAACTCCTCAATCCCACACCGCGGACAGCGCAAACCACAGCGATGACCTTCATCAACCCATTTAGCGAGTGCTAACGGCTGAGAGCGGTGTTCGCCGTGGTGTTGCTTTCGTTCAGCATCCTCTGCGCAGCAATGTTTGCACAGCCAGCCATAACCCAGATTGAAGAAGTGGGTCGTCTGGTTCATAAGATGATTAAAAGGATTGAATAGGATTTAGATGTTCATCTTTGTTGAGATCATGTAAATCCTGTTCCCTAACCGATCAGCGCCGCGACTCAGGCGATTCCGTCAAGCGCACTGGAACTGAGATCCGCCGCCCGTCCCGCCAGATTTGCACCTGAACTGTTTCGCCAATCTCATGTTTATCGAGCACACGGAACAGATCGTCATTATTTCCGATCTTCTCGTTGTCGATGCCGACGATGATATCGCCCAACTCGAAATCCCCCGTATCGGTCTGCTGTATGCCACGAAGACCCGCATTCGCTGCCCCTGTGCCGCGTGCTACCTGAATAATCAGCACACCCTCACTCACGGGCATATCAACCTGATTTCGAAACGCCGCCACGTCACGGGCACTGATGCCCAGCTTCGGCCGGCGCACCTGGCCGTTTTGCAGCAACTGCGGCACAACGCGTTTCGCAATACTCACCGGCACTGCAAAACCGACGCCCGCCGAGCTGCCCGAAGGCGACAGGATTTGCGAGTTGATGCCGATCATGCGACCGTGCGAGTCGAGTAGTGGTCCACCAGAGTTACCCGGATTGATGGAAGCGTCGGTTTGAATCGCGCCTTCGATCAAGCGGTTGTTGCGTGCGCGGATCGGCCGTTGTAAGCCACTGATGACGCCGGTCGTCAATGTTCGATCGAGACCAAACGGATTGCCGATGGCGAGGACTTTCTGTCCCACGATGAGTTTGTCTGAATCGCCGAGGGGAATTACAGTCAGTGGACCAGCGGGTTTCTCGATCAAACGGATGACTGCAAGGTCTGTATCAGGATCGCGACCGACAACTGTCGCCGCATAATCCTTCTGCCCACCCATGCTGACGGAAACTTTTTGGGCGCCTTCAATGACGTGATAGTTCGTCAGAATGTTTCCTTGCTGGTCCAGTATCGAACCCGAACCAGAACCTTCCTGCGGCTCGACAAAGCCAAAGAAGTCGCGCGAGTACGAAGTCGAATGGATGAACACCACACCCGGACTCAACGTGCGGTAAACCTCGATATTGTTCTGTTCATCGGTGGAGGTCGCCGGATCGCTGATGCCGGCGGGCGGCGTTTCGGTAAACGCAGCCTGCGACGGCTGAAAGCGGTTCGAGACCTTGTCAAGAATTACAACAACCCCAGCGGCGAATAATCCTGATATGAGAGCAATCAATAAGATTTGGCGTGCGGTAAGTCTGTACATAAACTTCTTGCCTCTCTGAGTTATCAATTGTGATTTGTTGCCAACACCGGCTTTAGGATGCTTTCGGAACGGGTGCCGTTGCGAGCCGATTGTACCAACGCAGAAAGGCCAAGGCGAGTTTCGTTTTAACTTAAGAACGCCAACAAAGTATCGGGTAAAGCTACGAAATATTCGAGAACCATAACCGGCCCGTGCCAGCCAAGCGCGACGCAGCCGGTGGCGGCATGCACCACCATCAGAAGCGAATAAATCCCGAGAACAGCGGTTAGACCGTGGCGAGCGATCGGCAAGTGAGCGCAGCGATAAAGAATGTAAGCGGCGAGAGCGCCGATCGCGAGCTTAGCGCCGAGAAACGTCAGCTCGCCATGTTCGAGCACGCGAGCCATCAAACCGTTTCCCTCGGTGGCGACGTGTAAGCGAATCCAGAGCAGCGTGAGTTGCGCATCAAGCCAGTTGAGACCAAACAACAGACAGCTTTTGGAAAGCTTATTCACGTGAACCCCCACCGGCTAACGTTGTTAAACTTCGCCCCATTTACGCCAGAACCCCCGGAAGCGAAATGCTTGCGGGGGTCCCTGACGTCACGGGAGGAACGAGCCTCGTTCTATGCTAAGTAAAAAGATTGAATCACGAGTTAGTTCCAATAGAATGGCAGCGAATGAATATCTCCATTGCGGAAGCGCTGCGTGATGCGTCGCAGCTACTCGACCGAGCAGGCGTGCCTGAAGCACGTCGCGAAGCTGGTTCACTGCTTTCGTTCGTACTAGGCAAAGATCGAACTTTTCTGATCAGTCACGCCGAAGATCGAATTGAAGACGCTGCTTTGCGCAGGTTTCAAGAGGTTGTCGAGCGGCGCGCAGGCGGAGAACCGCTGCAATACATCACCGGCGTGCAGGATTTTTTCGGACGTGAGTTTCGGGTGACTGGCGATGTATTGATCCCGCGTCCGGAAACGGAGTTGCTTGTCGAAGCGGCGGTCGAAGTTACGCGTCCTGGTTCATTTATTTGCGACGTTGGGACGGGCTCCGGGTGTATTGCGATCACTCTGTTGCTCGAGATCGGCGACGCGCGAGCGGTGGCCGTCGACAAATCGCCGGCGGCAATCGAAGTGGCGAAGCTGAACGCGCGGAACCTGTCTGTGTCAGACAGGATAGTGTTTCTCGTTTCGGACTGCTTCGATGCGGTGGATCGACGCGAGTATCAGTTTGATTTGGTCGTGTCGAACCCGCCTTACGTGTCAGAGGCAATGCTCGACGGACTGCAACGCGAAGTCAGAGATCATGAGCCCCTGGTTGCGCTTTCGCCCGGGCCGGACGGGCTTAGCGTTATTCGCCGTTTGCTGGAGCAAGCGCCGGCATTTCTGAAAGACGATGGGTACTTGATTATGGAGATTGGGTTCGATCAGGGAGAGGCCGTGCAGGGACTGGTCGATAGTGAGATATGGCGGTTGGTTGAGATCCGGCCTGATTTACAGGGTATTCCGCGTATCGTGGTTTTGCAGCGCAAGTAGACAGGATAAACAAGATTGATGCCACAAGATTTGGGCGGGTGGTGTTTAGGCTTCGGAAGCGCCATACGCGAAGAACAAAGAGAAACCCCAGACATTAAGGAGACCGAAGTTATGTACAGGTTTATAGGGCGTAGTCTGCTGATTGCCGCGCTGGTCACGTTCGCCGGCATTTCAGTATTTGCGCAAAGAGAAAGAGGCGGCTCGCTATCTTGTCGTGATAACAACTCGTACAACGACAGGCTGGTGGGCAATTGTGAAATTAGAGAGCAAACCCTCGCGCCGAGTGGCGGCACAATCGGAATCGACGGTCGGCAGAACGGCGGCGTTTCGGTAAAGGGTTGGGACCAGAATCAGGTCCTGGTGCGCGCGCGCGTGCAGACCGGCGCGCCCAGCGCCGCAGAAGCTGAAGCGCTGGCCAAACAAATCAGAATCGAAACGAGTGGCGCGAAGATTTTTGCAAGTGGTCCAGACAATCGTCGAGATTATCACTGGGACGTGAGCTACGAGGTCTTCGTTCCGCGCCGCGCGGATCTTTCAGTGGAGACGCAAAACGGCGGCATCGCGATCGCTGAAGTAAATGGTCGCATCGATTTCACTGCGGTGAACGGCGGTGTCGTGTTGAAGAGAGTCGGTGGCGCCGTTCACGGTTCGACAACCAATGGCGGTCTGGTTATCGAACTAGGCGGCGATCGTTGGGATGGTGAGAGTCTCGACGTGAGCACGACGAACGGCGGCGTGATCATGTCGGTGCCGGAAAATTATTCAGCCAATCTCCAGACTGGAACCGTAAACGGAAGCGTCAGTGTTGACTTTCCGGTAACTGTTCAAGGGCCAATCACAAAGCAGATTGCGCTCAATCTCGGTTCGGGCGGAGCGACCGTCAAAGCCATGACGACGAATGGCGGCGTTCATCTCAAACGGATCAGCGCGAACGAGTAGATCGAGCAAGAGGGCGGTGCGAAGGGTGCGACGGGCAAATGCTCGTCGCGCCTTTGTTTTCATGTAAACCCTGTCAAATCCTGCAATCCTGACAAATGGCGTTTCGCCAAGCGCCTTTATGTCTTTATCTCTTTATCTCTTAATCAATTTAAATTACTCTGTCCCGCATCGTGGACAAATTTCGTATCTCCGGGGGCCGGGCCCTTCACGGCCGGGTTTCCATTAGCGGCGCGAAAAATTCAGCGCTGCCGTGCATGGCCGCGGCGTTGCTTACGCCGGACACCGTCATCCTCCACAACATTCCTTACGTTCGCGACATCATCACGCAGCGGCGCTTGCTCGAAGACATCGGCGCCACAGTCCTGACTCCCGAACTCCGAACTCACAAGATCACCGCCGCACACGTTGAACTCTTCGAAGCGCCTTACGAACTCGTAAAAACCATGCGCGCATCCGTCCTTGCGCTTGGACCACTGCTCGCTCGCTTCGGCGAGGCAAAAGTTTCGCTGCCGGGCGGTTGTGCGATCGGGACGCGTCCCATCGATCTGCATTTGGCGGGATTCGAAAAGTTTGGTGCGGAAGTAAAACTCGAAGCCGGAAACGTTGTCGCACGCGCGCCGGGTGATGGGCGCTTGCGCGGAGCGGACATTCACTTCGCCAAAGTCACCGTCACCGGCACCGAGAATTTGATGATGGCCGCGACTCTCGCGCGCGGATCGACGACCCTTCGTAACGCCGCTCGCGAACCGGAAATCGTCGATCTCGCCGACCTGCTGAACAAGATGGGCGCGCGCGTTAACGGCGCCGGAACGGAAACGATCCAGATCGAGGGAGTCGAATCACTGGGCGGCGCGGAGCACACGATCATTCCCGATCGAATCGAAACCGGCACGTTCATCGTCGCGGCCGCACTTACACAAGGCGAGCTCGAGATCAAAGACTGCCGTCCCGATCACCTCACCAGTGTTATCTCGAAACTCAGAAGCGTCGGCGTAGTGATCAAAGAAGCTAATCCTACGACGTTGGAAGTCACGTGTCCGGACGGCTTAAAAGCAATCAACGTCTCAACCGCGCCCTATCCGGAGTTTCCGACAGACATGCAGGCGCAGTACATGGTCTTGATGACGCAGGCGCGTGGAAGATCGGAGATCGTCGAGACAGTTTTTGAGAACCGGTTCATGCATGCGTCGGAACTTCAACGCATGGGCGCGCAAATTCAGATCGACGGGAAGACAGCGATCGTTGATGGTCCGACATCGCTCAATGGCGCACGCGTGATCGCGTCGGATCTGCGCGCCTCGGCGTCGCTGGTACTCGCCGGATTAATCGCGAACGGCGAAACGTTGATCGATCGCGTGTACCACATCGATCGTGGCTACGAAAAGATCGAAGCAAAACTGCGCGCGGTTGGTGCGGACATCGAACGAATTATCGCGCCTGTGACTGCGCCTCAAAGTTCAGATTTCAACCTTCAGGTTACTCCGTCACGAGAGCAAGCCGAAGCTTGAGTCTTCAAAGCAAGGAGCCATCGGAATGTCAGAGGAGAGCTGTTTATTCTGCAAGATCATCGCGGGCAAGATTCCCGGTGATTTCGTGCACCAGGATGAGAGTTGCGTGGTCATTCGCGACGTCAACCCGCAAGCGCCGATGCACGTGCTGGTGATCCCGCGCGAGCATGTTGAATCGCTCGACGACGCTTCGCAGAAGGACGAGGGTCTGCTGGGCCACTTGCTGCGAATCGGTGCGCGCGTCGCCAACGATCAAGGCCACGCAGAAAACGGCTATCGCACAGTCATCAATACCGGCGCGGGTGTGGGACAGTCAGTCTTCCACTTGCACGTACACGTGCTTGCGGGACGCGGCATGAACTGGCCTCCCGGCTAGCGCGCTCCCTCTATTATCGGTCGCTGCGGCAATGCTATTCTCGAAAACGGAACGAGAGCGGTAGTCCAGCCCCAACTGGATATACCGCTCCCGTCAAGGAGCACCGTAGACAACCTGCGCCGCTAAACCCTTCAGATTATCTCTGGGCTGGTGCTCCGAATTTGAAAAATGATGATAGCCAGGAGTAAAGCCAGCTAATGCTGTTTGCTCGGATGCAAGGCGTCCGAGCAAAGCAAATAACAGCGCGTAGCTTAGTACTAAATAGTAGACTTGACAACCTGAAGCACAACTCATCGCGGGCCGGCTCGACACGGAGGGCTGACCGCTGATGGGGCGCTCCTACCGGGCACGGCCTAAGAAACTCGGTGCAAAGCTGAAGCAGATTCGGCTGAGCCTGGAGTTGACTCAGGAAGAAATGGTGAAGCGGTTAGCAGTAAAAGATGAGCCGCTGTATTCCGCGAGCATTTCACAGTACGAAAGCGGAAAGCGTGAGCCGCCGCTGTTGGTGCTGCTCAGATACGCCGAGCTGTACGGGTGTACGATGGAAGACTTAGTGAAGGATAAAGTAAAACTCGGCCGCAGATGAACGCAGATAAACGCAGATAAAGATGATTATCTAAACCTTTATTAATCCGCGTTCATCTGCGTTCATCTGCGGCTAGACCTTTGGTGCGACGGCTCTCACGGCCTCAGAGACACCCGCCTCGTACTTCTTGAAATTCTCATTGAAGCGACGCGCGAGATCTTTTGCCTGGCGATCGTAGGCCTCTTTGTCTTGCCACGTGTTTCGCGGTTGCAGCACCTCCGCCGGTACTTCAGGACACGAAACCGGAATGCCGACGCCGAAGATCGGATCGGGCGTGGTTTGAGTGTCCGCCAATTCGCCGCTTAGAATCGCGCGAATCATCGCCCTCGTATAACTGATCTTCATCCGCTGCCCGACGCCGTACGGTCCACCGCTCCAACCTGTGTTGACTAACCAGCATACCGCGTTGTGCTTTGCCATCTGCCGGCCCAGCAGGTCGGCGTAAACGCCCGGATGCAGGACCATGAACGGCGCGCCAAAGCACGTGGAAAAAGTCGCCTCCGGTTCTTTGACGCCTTTTTCAGTCCCCGCTACTTTTGCCGTGTAACCCGAGAGGAAGTGATACATCGCCTGTTCAGGCGTCAACCGCGCGACGGGCGGCAGAACACCAAACGCGTCCGCGGTCAGCATGATGATATTTCGCGGATGCCCGCCGCGTCCTTCAGGGACGATGTTGTCGATGCTGGTGAGTGGATACGAAGCGCGCGTGTTTTCCGTCTTGCGCGGGTCGTCGAGATCG
>JBKPPH010000026.1:0-16550 GCA_046733535.1 Acidobacteriota bacterium | reverse complement strand
TATTACCTGACGCAAACGTTCCACCAGCCCGTATCGAACAAGGTGACCATTCCGTTCTACGCGGGCAAGATCACCTGGGCGGTAAACGGTAAAAACACCTTTACGGCCTCGACCTTCGGTGACTTCACGAAGGTGGATGGTTTCCTTGCTTCAAATATTCTGGCCCTGCAAAACATCAACGGTTTCGGTAACGACATCACCGCCTTTGAGGGACGG
Organism: Acidobacteriota bacterium; assembly: GCA_046733535.1. Taxonomy (GTDB): domain Bacteria; phylum Acidobacteriota; class Blastocatellia; order Pyrinomonadales; family Pyrinomonadaceae; genus PSRF01. The sequence continues at coordinate 16,334 of JBKPPH010000026.1, read as the reverse complement.
CAGGAGACTGGTGGACACAACTACGCTTTCCGTCTCAACTCAACGGTTACGAACACGTTTATCGCTGAGATCTCAGGCGGTCTGCACTTCCAAAGAGCAAACACGATCCCACGCGCAATCGACCGTCCGCTCATCACCGACAACTTTGCGGTGTTGAAGGGTGGAAGTGTGCTGACACCGGTTTCGACGGGCGTGAATGCTAATAACCTGGCCATCTGTCCCAGCAATCCAAACCCGAACGACAATGGTTTCGTGGATACACGCAGCCAATGCGTCGGCACGGGATTCATTGACTTCGTCGATGGCCGCGGTGGTTCACTGCAACGCAACTTCGCGCGTGGTCCGGGTTTTGGTCTGTTCTCGACCCAGGACCGCAATCGCTACGAATTTGCCGCGCACATGCAGAACATCATTGGCGGACAACACACCGTCAAGTGGGGTTTTGAATGGAACCAGAACCGTTACGACATTGACACCCGCTCGAGCGGTCCGGCGGTCACCTATGGGTTTACCCCTGGGATCCTGAACTTCAACGGAAATTCCGGTGCGACGTCGGCGTTGTCGAATACCAACGGTAATTCGAATGAGACAAACGGTTCGCGCATTACCAATAACTGGTTGGTCTGCGCGGTTATCGGTACGCAGATTACCTGTCCCAGCACGGCAGGTGTGGTACGCGCCCTGGCAATTCCGGCCGCCACGCTGGCGGGTTTGGGTTTGACCGTGAATCCGACGGCTACTGCCATCACTTCGGCTCAGGCTTTCGGTAATCCGTTCATTATCCGAAACACCACTCGCGTACGTGACTTCCAACTCGTTGGCGGCACCTACACCAACGTGGAAAGCTTCTACGCCGGCGATGACTGGAAATTCGCCAAGAACTTCCAGCTCAGTTTCGGTATCCGTTGGGATTATCAACAGTCGTACGGTAACGACAACAGCACCTACCTGAAGTTCAATAACTTTGACGATAACGCTGCGCCGCGCTTTGGCTTTATCTGGGATTTCACCGGTAAAGGCAGAGGCAAGTTGTTCGCTAACTACGCGCAGTTCATCGAAGTTCCTATTCCGTTGGACGTCAACGTCCGCGCAGGCGGCGGCGATGTTCAGACTGACAAGAACTTCAACGTCGACAGGTTGAATGCACCTCCGGGAGCACTGATTCTTCCGGGCGTCAGCACCGGAGCCACTAACCTGGGCTCTGATGCAACACCGGCTGATCCAGGTCTGAAGCCGCAGAGCATTCGTGAGTTTACGTTCGGCGCCGAGTATGAAGTAGGCCGCGATGTAACTCTCGGAACTCGCGGTATCTATCGCGCCATGGTAAACGTCATCGAAGACGGTTCATTCGACGACGGCGATACCTACTTCATCTTCAACCCGGGCCGTATCGGACCCGGCACCACTGAAGAAGCAGCATGCGCGGGTGATCCGGAGAACGACCGTGCGCCACAGTGTTTTGGTCGCGCTCAGCGTTTCTACCGGGCGATCGAGTTTACGGCGACGAAGCGGTTTACGAATAACTTCCAGTTCATCGCTTCTTACGTGTTCTCGAGCTTGATCGGTAACTACGAGGGCTTGTTCCGTAACGACAACGGGCAGTCTGACCCGAACATCACTTCGTTGTTCGACCTTCAGAGCTTGCTCGCCAACACTTACGGACGATTGCCAAACGATCGGCCGCATCAGTTCAAATTCAACGGCAGCTATCGCACTCCATGGAGACTCCTCATTAGTGGAAACTTCTATGCGCAGTCAGGCGTGCCGTTCAATGCTCTGATTCCGCATCCGATTTACGGCAACAACGAAGGCTTCCTCGTACAGCGCGGAACCGCAATCGTTCCGACTGTGGAAGCTTCAGAACCAGGATTTCCAAACGTCGTCGAGAGCGTCGGCTCCAACCGATCGCCGAGGACAATGAACCTGGATCTGGGCGTCTACTATCCGATCAGGGTTGGTGAAGGAAAAGAGTTGCGGCTGACTGGCGATTGGTTCAATGTTTTCAATAGCCAGCGCGCGGTAACTTTGGACCAAACCTTCAAGATCAACAGCGGCGTGGCGGGCGTTGACCCAGTAGCCAATCCATTCTTTGGATCGGCGTTGCTGGTACAAGCTCCATCGTCGTTCAGATTTGGCGCCAAGTTCACTTTCTAAGCACACACTGACTTCCGCTGCTGCGAAAGCAATCGCGGGTGATGGGGAGAGGCGCCGGTCGGGCCTCTCCCCTTTTCTTTTTGTTATATCAGCGTCAGAGACTTGATCTTCATCCGCTCCGGCGGTTAAATCAGCAAACCGGGTCAGAGTTTTAGGGAGGTCTCCATGCAAGGCTTTACGTCCCTCCGCTTCGTTTCTGCAAACCGTTTTCTATTCATCACACTCGCAATCCTTTTCTTATCGATCCAGGTGAATGCCCAGGGAAGTGGAAGGTCGTCGACGGGTACCGGCGGTGTCCACAGCATCCAGGGTTATATCTTCTTCCCTTCCGGACGCAGAGCTGAAGGCACGATCGTCGTGAAGCTTCAGTCGTATCAATCCGGTGAATTGCAGGTCGTTCCGGATTCCAGCGGTGTTTTCAGTTTCACTAATCTCGCGCCGGGAAATTACACAGTCGTTGTCAATGCAGGTGACGACTACGAAATAGCGCGTGAAGACGTCTATATCGATACGGACGTAAACCTTTCTCGAACCGGAGGCCGTGTTCCCACCACCAGTCGAAGGTTCACGGTGATGGTGCACCTTCGACCGAAGTCACAAGCGGGACATGCGAAGCCGTCTGTAATCAATGCCGCGCTTGCCGAGGTTCCTGAGAAGGCGCGCAAGCTTTACGAGCGAGGCGTGGAACAGGCCCGTTCAGAAGACGTAGCGAAGGCCGCGGATACTCTCAATGAGGCCGTGTCGCTCTACCCGAACTTTCCTCTCGCTCTCAACGAGCTTGGAGTGCAGTATCTGAAGTTGCGAAAGATTGATAAGGCGGTTGAGGCATTGAAGCAGGCGTGCAAGCTCAGTCCCGACGCGTTCACTCCCCGTCTGAATCTGGGCATCGCCTTACTCGAGTCGCGAGAGTTTGGCGGAGCTGAGCAGAACTTGCGCGAGGCCTTGAAACGAAATAGCAACGCACCCACGGCCCACATGTATCTCGGAATAGCGTTGGTGCGCCTCAATAAATATGAAGAAGCCGAGAAGGAACTCGCGATCGCAACTCAATCGAGCAATAACCAGCTCGGAATGGCGAGTTATTATCTCGGAGGAATTTACTGGAAGAAGCAGGACTACCCGCGCGCGGTCGAACAGCTAGAGACGTATTTACGGTTGACTCCCAACGCCGCGGATGCAGAACGCGTGCGTGCCACGATCAAAGATCTTCGTAGCCGCACACCCAAACAGTAATAGAAAGGACGGCAATTATTCATGAGTGCGAATAGGTTCGTTTTAATGATAGGCGTCGTGCTTTTATCGGCGCTTTCCGTCGCCGCCCAGTTGCCGGGCAGTTCACGCGGCCTCGCGAGTGGCGACGGCAACAACATGATCCAGGGTCGTATTCATTTTCCATCGGGCCAGGCTGTTACAGGCAAAACTATCAAAGTCAGTTTGGAAAGCGTCAGCGCGTTCGGAACAATGTCGACGGCTGTGGACCAGGACGGGACGTTCAGGTTCACGAGTCTTCCGGCGGGCGCGTACACGGTCGTCGTCGACGCGGGTCCTGAATTCGAGAAGGCCAGAGAAGCCGTGAACATCGATCGCGAGGCGAGCCGTGGCGGTCGCAGCATTCAGGTCACGATTCAACTGCAACTGAAGGTCGATTCGTCAAATCCCGCGTTTGCCGGCGTACCTGACAAGGCCCTCAATCTCTATCAAAAAGGCACGGCAGCGGCGCGAAAGAACGATCCAAAAGCCGCTGTCGAGTTTTTGAGTGGCGCTGTTGCCGCTCATCCAAGCTTCTCGATCGCACTGAGTGAGCTTGGTTCGCAGTACATTCTTCTCAAGCAATGGGACAAGGCCGGTGAGACTTTTGACACGCTGCTAAAACAGAAGCCTAACGACGCGGCCGCACACCTCAACCTCGGCATGGTGCTCTTCAATCAGAAAAAGATGGAGGACGCCGAGTCGCACCTGCGCAAAGCGCTCGAGTTGAATAGTTCAGGGCCAACGGGTCATTACTATCTCGGACTCACTTTGATCAGTCTGAAGCGGTATGAGGACGCTGTGAAAGAATTTGAGGCGACCGTCGCGAATGGCGGCGAGAACATCGCGCTCGCGCACAAGTATCTCGGTGGTCTCTACATGAGCACGCAGAAGAACCAGCAAGCGGCTGATGAACTGGAGAAGTATTTGAAGTTGGATCCAAAGGCGCCTGATGCAGACCGCATCAAGGGAACGATCAAGGATCTGAGAAGCAAGCAGTAGCAATTAGCCACGGATTTCACGGATCTTTCCGTGTTATCCGTGGTTAAGTTTTCAGGTCGAGTAGGTGTCCGAGTTTCTCTTTCTTCGTGCGCAGGTAACCCGCGGCGTTTTCCGTAGAATCAACCTCGATCGAAACCCGTTCCACGATCTTTAACCCGGCCTCTTCGAGGGCGCGCAGCTTTTGAGGATTGTTCGAGATCACCTTCACGCGACACAGGCCGAGGTCGAAAAGAATCTCCGCACACTGGCGATAATCCCGTAAGTCGACCGCGAGACCAAGTCGTTCATTTGCTTCGACCGTGTCCGCTCCCTGGTCTTGAAGAGCATAAGCGCGAATCTTGTTTACGATGCCGATGCCGCGCCCCTCTTGCTGCTGGTAGACAATCGCTCCGCGGCCTTCCTGCTGAATCATCTGCATGGTCTGGTGTAGCTGTCGTCCGCAGTCGCACTTGGTCGAGCCAAACACGTCGCCGGTAAGACACTGAGAGTGAATGCGGACCAACGTCGGTACATTGCGGTTCATCTCACCTTTGAAGAGAGCGACAAACTCTTCATTCGTGGTTAGTGAACGGTAAGCTGCAATCTGAAAGTCCCCCCACTCGGTGGGCAAAAACGCAACGGCGACCCGCTCGACCGTGCCGGTCTCGACTGAGTCACAACAAGTTCCTGCGGCTGGTTTGTTCGATGCGTGTACTTCCATGGTAGTAATTCAGAGTAAATTAGGATGGCCGATTATAGCGCAGAGCTGTGGACCGGTAAAACCAATGCGGGCTGCGGTTAATACTTTTGAAACGAAAGTCTTCATTGAACGTGTAGATCCTCCGGCGTTTGCGATTGGTTCCTCAGGCCGTGTATGCTTCTCCGGCCGGCCTGCCAAGAGGTTTCGGTAAGGAATTTCTCGAGTGAATAATAGTCTCAACCTGGCCTCAAGACCCTTTAATAATCGGATTCTTCCGTGGGCTTTGAGCGCCATTATTCTTTTCGTCTCGCTCATCGGGCTGTTTCTGGTGGTGCGTCTCGCCACGAAAGCGAACCAGGAGGCCCGTGCCGCTGAGGCGGAAATCAACACGCTGAAACAACGTGAACACGGCCTGCTCCAGGCAGCGCAGCAGATGAAAAACTCGTTCACGCCCGACCAGCAGCAAGCCCTCCCGGCTGCGCACGAATTGGTCGATCGCAAAGCGTTCTCGTGGTCCCGATTGCTCGCGGATCTCGAGTCATCGCTTCCGAACAATGTCAGGGTTTCGCGCATTGCCGTGCGTGAAGTGACGAGGCAAGCAAATCAAACCGTCGCTCAACTGGATCTGTCAGTCTTCGCTAAAAACTCCGCGACTATCAGCGAAATGATCTCGGCGATGCATCAGGAGGGGATCTTTCAAGCCGAGCTACGAAACCAGAACCTGCAAAAAGGCCGCGGTGAAACTGGGACTGAGTACGAACTATTTGTGATTTACCGGTCGCGTGCCAGCTATGCAAACGAGAGCGTAGCTGAAGCTGACGGCGCTCGCACCGCGGGCAGCGAGGTTCAAAGATGAGTGCGGAACTAAAGACAGAACCTCGACTCGCAAGCCGCGGCTATAACGCGCGCTTCAGCGAGTTTCTGCAGTCGCGTCGCGGCAAGATGTTCGGAATTGCTGAAGTCTTAGCGGTGGCGGGTAGTTGTTTCGTACTTGCTCTTGTCTTGTTGAGTTATCTTTATTTTGTCGTACCCGCTCGCTCACGTGTCGCCTCGTTGAACGCCGATCGCAACCAGTTGCAGACCAATCTGCAAACGCTCGACAACGTTGTAAACAAGGAACAGAACACGAAAGATCAAGTTGACCGCGTTGCGGCAAGTTTGGAGAAGTTTGAGAGTGGACACCTGCTGCGGCCGGACGAAGGTCGCATGGACTTGTACGAAGAGCTGAATCAGCTCATCGTGAAGAATGGAGTGCGCAACACTTCGGGTCCGACTTACACGCCGCTCGATCCAACCGGCATGAAGTCGGCTACCGGAAAGACTGTGACGACCAAGTGGCAGAGTTTCTATCCTGGCATCGCAGTGATGATGACTGTTGAAGGACAGTATCAGGATGTTCGTCGCTTCATTCGCGACGTCGAGCGAAGCAAGCAGTTTGTGGTCATTAATGAAGTTGAGCTGCAACGCGCGAACGAGAACAGCGCGCCGGTTGCCGCTGAGGAAGGCGGCGGTTCGGGTACACGCGGATCGCTCGTGAGTCTCCAGTTGAATATGACGACCTACTTCCAGCGCGATACTGGCGCGCCTACTGCAGTGGCTGGTCAGGGACAATGAAATGGCGTTAGTCGATCTCAGCAAACCGGGAGAGAAGAAGAAACTGATTTGGGCTGCGGTCCTCGGTTTCGTTGCGATCGTGTTTCTCTGGTGGACATTGATCGGCTTCGACAGTCGCCCTGCCACCACTGCGGCGAGACCGGTTGCGAGCCCGACTCCGCCGCCGCGAACCGCTCAGAACGTCCCGAGATCCAACGGAACAGTTTCCCCCGAAGTGCAGAGTCTTGAAGCGTACACTGAAGTCAGGTATGAGCCCGCTTCGTACAATGCTCCCGAGGCGAAGCGAAACATCTTCGCGTACTACGAACCGCCTGTGAAAGCGGCCTCGGCCCCCGCCACGCCAACGCCGACTCCGGAGCCGCCACCGCCGATCCTACTCGCGTCGATTTCTCCGTCGAACGTTTACGCTCGTACCGCGGATTTCAAACTCGAGGTTGCGGGCGACAAGTTCACGCCCGAGCTGCGCATCTTTGTAGATGGTCGCGAGCTCACGACTGCTTACAAGAGCCCGCAGCAACTTTCAGCGACTGTGGCAGCATCGTTCATTGCAAATCCCGGTGCGCGCCAGGTCGTCGTTCGTACTCCCGATAACCGGCTCTACTCGAATGCGTTGACGTTAAACGTCGCCGCGCCGCCGACTCCCAACCTGTCGTACATCGGTATCATCAGTCCGAGCAACCGCGTCGACGAGATAGCTTTGGTGCAGGAGAAAAACAATAAGAACATCATCAACGCACATCGCGGCGACGTCGTCGGTGGAAGGTTCCGCGTGACCAGCATCTCTGAAAAAGAGTTGGTGCTCGTCGACACCGCTTTGAAGATCAAACACACCATCGCGATGACCGAAGGCGACAAGAGCGCCGCTGGTCCTTTGGCGCGTCCAACGCCGAGAGTCGATGCTGAAGATGACGAACCATAACGCAACAGCCGACCACAATATATGCGGGTCGAGTGTAAGCGGCTCTGCGACCGTCAACGGCGCTGATTCGGTTGTCACCAGACGATCTGAGGCCGGTTACACCCTCGTGGCGTTGCTGGCGATAATGACCGTCATCGCTCTGTTTGCGATGGCGGCGGCGCCCAGCATTCAGCAACAAGCTCAACGTGAGCGTGAGCAGGAAGCGATCTTTCGCGGCGAACAAGTAGCTGATGCGATTCGATCTTATTACCTGTCTCGTGTGACTACAGGCCGCGGAGGCGGTGCTCAAGCATTGCCTACAACGATGGACCAGTTGCTCGATGGAATACCGGTGCCGGGCGGATCGAAGAACCGTCAAATCCTGCGCGCGTCGGCTGCCCGCGATCCACTCACGATCGAAGGTGAGTGGCGTTTCATACTTCCGCGCACCGACGCGTTGATCGACTTTCAGCAATCGATCATGTTCTACTCGGGCGGCATCCTTCCTTCCACTCATGGTACGGAACTGACGCAGTTACAACAATTTGCGGTCCCTCAGATCATTCCCACCGTTAACCTTGGCACGGCCGCGGCGCCGCGCCCCACTTCGTCGATCGACGATGACGCTACTGGTCCATTCGTCGGGGTGGCGAGTCGCAGTCGACGAGAATCAGTGCTGACTTACTACGGCATCGAACGACACGATCAATGGATCTTCACGCCGCTCTTCCGCTAGTGTGAGTTGGACCACATGGTCCAACCGCGTACCATCGACTTCATCTTTCCAGCGCACCTGCTTCTACTTCACGCGTGAGTTGTGAAACTCAAATTACTGATCCGAACGAGTGGCGATTGATGTAAACTGATCACGTCTGCACGCGCGATGAGATCTCGTGAATGAGTCGATCGCGGTCGTCGATGGTGCAAAAAATATTTCAACAATCGAGTAATAAGTTATTGACATCCGAGATAATTGCGTTTATATAGCAAGATGTTGTGCGCCGTTTATTCTAGCCCACAAGAAGGAAGTAAGCACAGTATCTTGTGGTCAGAAGAAAAACCCGAAACCAAAACTTGAAAGAAGGAGCACATAGAAGCTATGGCAACTAAAAAAGGTGGAAAGAAGGGCGGAGGCAAGAAGGGCGGAAGCAAGAAGGGCGGCGGAAAGAAGGGTGGCGGCGGCGGAACCAAGAAAGCCGCGAAGAAGAGATAAGCCGAACCAGCAGGTTACACCACGAACCTTCCACTGGCGCACAAAAACATCTGAGGCCGAGCGGCCTCGTAAAAGAAACGACGAGACCTTCAAGCGAAGCTCGTCGTTTCTTTTTGTTGTCGAAGCAATGTGTGTAATCTGTGGAGCGAGTCTTATGCCGAGCGTCGCGTTAGTAGAACCGGAGATTCCGCCGAACACAGGCAACGTGGCGCGGCTGTGTGCGGCTACAAACGTTCCGCTTCACATCGTCGGCGTCACCGGCTTTCGCATGGACGATCGCGCGCTGCGACGGGCGGGCCTCGATTACTGGCCCGAGGTGAAGCTGGCGCGGCATCGCGATCTCGATGCGCTCTATCAATCGCTGCCGGAAGCTCGGTTCGTCTATCTCACGACCAAAGCGGATCGACTCTACACTGACTGGACTTTCCAGCCTCACGACTGCCTCGTTTTTGGCCGCGAAACACGTGGTTTGCCTGAAGATCTGCTACGCGCCAACTGGGACAACTGCCTGAAGATTCCCATGCCGAATCCGAACGTGCGCAGCCTGAACCTCGCGACTGCCGTCGGTATCGTCCTCTTCGAAGCGCTCCGCCAGTTGAACCACGGATAAATTCCGATCTGGTCATCGTTTTGTTCATCCGCGAATCTGTGGCTAAATGCTTTCAATGCTCGAACGAAAAGACATTCGCAACATCGCCATCATCGCGCACGTCGATCATGGCAAGACTACCCTCGTGGACGCGATGCTGCGTCAATCCGGCACCTTTCGTGAGAACGAACAGGTGCGCGACCGCGTCATGGACTCGATGGATCTCGAGCGCGAGCGCGGCATCACCATCATGGCGAAGAACACCGCCGTGCGTTACCGCGACGTGAAGATCAACATCGTCGACACGCCCGGCCACGCAGATTTCGGCGGCGAGGTCGAACGCGTTTTGAAGATGGTCGACGGCGTCATGCTCCTGGTCGACGCTGCCGAGGGTTGTTTACCGCAAACAAGGTTCGTCTTGCGAAAAGCACTCGAAGCGCGTCTGCCTGCCATTGCTCTCGTGAACAAGATCGATCGCAGCGACGCTCGGCCCGCCGAAGTCGTGGACGAGATCTACGAACTCTTTCTCGATCTCGACGCCAACGACGAACAGATCGAGTTTCCCATTCTCTACGCCGTCTCACGCGAGGGAACTGCAAAGCGCAAGCTCGAGGACCAGTCGGAGAATTTGCAACCGCTGTTCGAGCAGATCGTCGAATCGATTCCGGCCCCGCGAGAACTGCGCACCGACTCGTTGCAACTGCTCGTCGCGAATCTCGATTACAACGATTACGTCGGGCGACTCGCGATTGGCCGCATCTTCTCCGGCGAGATCAAGATCGGCGACCAGATTGCCGTCGTGAAACCAGATCGATCGATTCAGAAAACGAGAGTCTCGCAGCTTTACGTTTTCGAAGGACTGAAACGAGAGCCGGTCGAGCGCGCGGGCTTTGGTGAGATCGTCGCGCTCGCGGGCATCGAGAACATCAACATCGGCGACACGATCACGTCTGTCGACAACCCTAACCCGCTGCCGTCCATCGCCGTGGATGAACCGACCATCGCGATGATCTTCGGCGTCAACAACTCACCGTTCGCCGGACGCGAAGGAAGGTTCGTCACGTCGCGCCAGATCAAAGAACGGCTCGACAAGGAGATCCTCGGGAACGTTGCCATCAGGGTGGAAGAAACAGAGTCGCCCGACCAATTCAAAGTCTCGGGGCGTGGTGAGTTGCAGCTCGCGATCCTCATCGAGATGATGCGTCGCGAAGGTTACGAGCTTCAGGTCTCGAAGCCCGAGGCCATCACGCGCAGAGTTGAAGGCAAGACGCTCGAGCCGATCGAGGCCGTCGTCATCGATTGTCCGGACGAGTTCATCGGCGTGATTACGGAAGCCCTGGGCCGGCGCAAAGGACAGATGACGAAGATGGTCAATCACGGCACCGGGCGCGTGCGGCTCGAGTTTGAGGCGCCCTCACGCGGGCTGATCGGGTTTCGGAACGAGTTTCTGACGGAGACGAAGGGAACGGGTCTGCTGAACACGATGTTTCTTCGTTGGGGCGAATGGCAGGGACCGATGCGCGGGCGTTCGACTGGCTCGCTCGTCGCAGATCGCATGGGCGAGACTACGACTTATGCTCTTTACAACTTGCAGGAGCGAGGCACGCTTTTCGTCCGGCCCGGCACGCGAGTTTATGAAGGCATGATCGTCGGCGAGAACGCGAGGGCCGTCGATCTCGATGTGAATGCCATCAAGGAAAAGAAACTCACGAACATGAGGGCTTCGACCGCCGATGAAGCGATGCGTCTGGTTCCGCCGAAGGAATTATCGCTGGAGCAGGCGCTGGAGTTCATTGCAGATGATGAGCTCGTCGAGGTTACGCCAGAATCGATACGGTTGCGAAAGCGCGTGCTCGCCGCCAACATGCGACCAAAACGAAAAGAGACTGAATAAACAGCACATGAGACGTTCGTTTCGGCTGCCGCGAGTTTATCCGCTCACTGATGTGCAACTGTCGGGACTGTCGCATGCGGAGCAGGTGCTGCGGCTGAGCCACGGCGGCGCGTCTCTGATTCAACTTCGCGACAAGGACACGCCGGCGCTCGATTTTTACGAGCAGGCTGAGGCTGCAGTGGCCGTTGCCGAACGTATCGCAGTGAAGCTGATCATCAACGATCGAGTGGATGTGGCGTTGGCCGTTCATGCTCACGGTGTTCATCTTGGCCAGGACGACATGCCTCCCGAAGCAGCGCGACGACTGCTCGGACCGGAAGCCATCATCGGGTATTCGACGCACACAGTGGAACAAGCGCTGGCAGCACGGCAGCTACCCATCGACTACATCGCCATCGGCCCAATCTTTCAAACTTCGACGAAAACCGACACCTCTCCCGTTCTCGGCCTCGACGGTTTACGCGCCGTTCGGCGAGCCACCGGCGAGTTCCCGCTGGTGGCAATCGGCGGAATCAGGCGCGCCAACGCGGCTCAAGTGATCGCCGCAGGCGCCGACTCAGTCGCGGTGATCAGTGCTCTTCTATCCGATCCATTTCACATCTCGGACGCGACTCAAGCCCTCCTTGGCTCAACATAATTTTCTTGCGTTTATCAATGTTATGCGCGAAAATCGACGGACTCGAACGGGCGATTGCTCGTTTCGAGCGGCCTACCACCAGCGGTCACGCACCACAACGTCATCCTGCGGAGTCTCGACCTAGATGAGTTTTTTCGATTTACCGCCGATAATCGAGCGAATGTTGCTGGTTTCTGACAAGATCAGCGACTTGAACTTCTCCGTGGGCCAGCTCCCGCAGGTCGAGATCAACGGAAAACTCACCCCGGTCCAGCCGCTCGGAATGCAGAAACTCTCTCCCTATCAAACCGAGATCATCGCCCTCACACTGATTCACGGTCATCCCGACGCTGCGGAACGACTCGCGCGCACCGGCACCGCCGACCTTAGCTATTCGCTGCCTTCACGCGCTCGCTTCCGCGTAAACATTTTTCAGCAACGCGGTGTCTACTCAATCGTCATGCGGGTGATCCCGACCGACATTCCCACATTGAAGTCACTTGGTTTGCCGTCACAGCTCTCGGACATCGCTGAGCTTCGCAATGGACTCGTCCTCGTCACGGGCCCGACCGGCTCGGGCAAAAGTTCCACGCAGGCTTCAATCATCGACATCATTAACGAGAAGAAGTACTACCACGTGGTGACGATCGAGGATCCCATCGAATATCTCCACAATCACAAACGCTCCACGATCAACCAGCGTGAAGTCGGGCACGACACGCGCGACTTTCCTTCCGCTCTGCGCGCGGCGTTACGCCAGGCGCCGAAAGTAATCCTGATCGGCGAGATGCGAGATTTTGAAACGACCGAGATCGCGCTCGAAGCCGCGGAGACAGGTCACCTCGTACTTTCAACGCTTCACACCATCGACGCTTCGAAGACCGTCGACCGCATCATCGGGCTCTATCCGAAGAACGAAGAACCGGTCATTCGAACGCGACTGGCCCAGACGTTCCGCTACATCATCTCGCAACGTTTGATTCCACGCGCCGACGGAACGGGACGTGTGGCTGCGGTCGAGATCCTGCGCTCGAGTCCGCGCACACGCGAGTACATCGAGGCCGGCGAGGTTGAAGGCAAGTCTCTGCTGGATGCGATGCGCGACGGTAAGCTCGACGGTATGCAGGACTTCGATACAGTCATCAGAGAACTGATCGAGTCGAAGGTTGTGAGTCTCGAAGACGGCCTCGCGTTTGCGACCAACCAAAACAATTTACTGCTCTCGCTGAAAGGCATGACGGCCGCCGAAGACTTCATTCGCCGTGACGATGGCATGACTGTCAATGCCTTCTCCGACTCCGGCTCAATGCTCGGTCTGATTGAGTAATGATTATCATTTGCCAAAAATGTGCGACCCGGCTTCAGATCGACGACGAAAAGTCTCCGAACCGTCCGTTCAGCGTTCGTTGTCCGAAGTGCAACAGCACGGTCAACTCCGGATCGTCCAACCCGGCGACGGAGCAGAGCGCGCTTAACCTCGGCGGATCTCCGGCAACTGATCATCCGCGATTTGAACAGTCCACCGCGCGCGCTTACGAAGCACCCGCACAGAGCTCGACGAGCGCGGTCACGAGCGATGAAACCGTCCGCCAGTTGTTTGATCTACTTTCGAGAAACACGCGATCCAACAATGAAGATGCGATGGCACGCCCGTCGTGGGACAAACGCAAAGCGTTGGTCTGCACGAGCGAATCTTATCGTGACGTGATCGCTCGGAAACTCACCAACAGCGGTTTCCAAGTGTTCGTGGCCGAGGACACGCGCCAGGCGGTCGAGACGATGCGCGCAAACAAAATGGACACGGTCCTCCTCGAACCACAGTTCGATCCCGCCGAACAAGGTTCCGTATTTGTGATCCGGGAGATCAACGTACTGCGCCCGCCGCAACGCCGCCGTCTCTTCTTTGTGCTCGTGTCGCCTTCGTTGCGCACGATGGACGCGCATGCTGCGTTTCTCAACAACGTCAATGCGATCGTGAACGTCCATGACATCGACGAGCTGGCGCGAATCATGGAAGTAGCGTTACGCGAATACAACGAACTCTACCGCGAATTCTATAGCGCTTTCGGCCTCACGGCTCTGTAGTAGAGGAGCCGCAGATTTACGCAGATGAACGCAGATCGAATCAGCTTCATCTGCGTAAATCCGCGGCTACACCCTGCCCACGATAAACGTAATTTGCTAATCTAAGCGTGCTTGGAACGCACGCGACACAATCACAATCACAAGCACCGTCACACGAATGAAAGCTGGCGGCGGTTGAGTCTTGTGCTGCTGCTGACTGCGGTCTACATGGTCGCGGAAGTGTTGGGCGCGTGGTGGACCGGCTCGCTCGCTTTGCTCGCCGACGCGGGGCACATGTTCACGGACGTCGCCGCTCTTGTGCTGGCGCTCACCGCAGTCTGGTTTGGTGCTCGTCCCGCAACTTCACGCAAGACGTTCGGCTACTACCGGCTCGAAATCATCGCAGCACTCGTCAACGGCGTCGCGCTCGTCGTGATTTCGATCATGATTTTTTACGGCGCGTACGAGCGCTGGGTCTCGCCGCCAGTCATTCGCAGCGGGCCGATGATCGTGGTAGCAGCCGGCGGCCTCGCCATAAACCTGATCTGTGCGTGGATACTTCACGCGCGTCACGAGGTCGATCTCAACCTGCGTGGCGCCTGGATGCACGTCATGGGCGACGCGCTGGGCTCGGTTGCAGCGATACTCGCCGGCGTGTGCATGTTGCTCTTCGGCTGGTACGCGGCGGATGCGGTTTTCAGTGTCATCATCAGTCTGCTGATCATCTGGGGCTCGGTCAGGTTGATCAGGGAATCGACGAACGTGTTGTTGGAAGGCACGCCGGCGCACATCAATCTCGCTGCAGTTGAAGACGCGATTTTAGACACGCGAGGCGTCGCCGACGTCCACGATCTTCACGTCTGGACCATCACTTCCGGACGCGAAGCGCTGAGCGCTCACGTCATTCACGCACACAGCATTTCGCAACCTGACTTGTTGAGGGAGTTGCGCACGAAGCTTCACGATCGTTTTGGCGTCGATCACCTCACGATCCAGATGGAAACCCCCGACTTTGAAGACGAGACGTTTCACTTTTGCCATGCCGGCACGGCGTGCTTTAGGTCCGAGCGCAGCTAGATGGAACTCAATCTCCTGTTAACCCTGGATCTGCGAGAACAGGCGGCGTTGCAGGCCGCGCTCGTGACTCACGGCGCGCCCGATGCGCTCGTTACGCTCGCGTTGACTGGCGCGTGTCGCATCGGGTCGATTGAAGAGGCGCGACAACTGCGCAAGTGGCTGGCCGAAGCGCGCACCGCGGGCGAGACAGATTTCGCGTCGCTGCATGTAATCGAGAAAGCGATGATCGACTTCGGTTTGTGAGCGACGGATGAACGCGGATGAAAACGGATCTAGCTTATGGGCGCGCATCTCTTGAATTCAACTACGAGCCTGAGCGTTTCACCGTCGTTAACAACAACGGCGATCTCGCTCGGCCGTTGAGTGATTTCGAAATCGGCGCCGCGTTTGATTCTTCAATCGCTTCTCCACCGCTAGACGAGATCGCCGGTAGTGATGATTCAGTGCTGATCGTAGTCTCCGACGCGACGCGTGCGACCGCGAGTGCGCAGATTGTGAACCTACTCATCCGGCGTCTGATTCAGGGCGGAGTCTCACCTGCTAACATCGCCATCATCTTCGCGACCGGCATTCATCGTCGCGTCAGTGACAAAGAAAAGTCTGACCTATTGACGCCGTTCGTCGTGCAGCGTCTGCGTGTTCTCGAACACGACGCATACGACGAGACAAAACTCACCACACTCGGAAAAACGGGCAGCGGCGTGAACGTGGAAGTGAATCGCGCGCTCACGGAATTCTCGCGCGTGATTCTGACTAGCGGCATCAATTTCCACTACTTCGCCGGGTTCACCGGCGGGCGTAAATCAATCTGCCCCGGACTCGCATCGGCAAAGACGATCGAAGCCACGCACATGCTCGCACTTGATTTCGAAAAGGGCGGTCGCAAGGCGGGTGTGCGTGCCGGACAATTGGACGGGAATCCGGTGCACGAGGAGTGTGAACGCATCGCGTCGCTCGTGGCGCCCGCTTTCGGAATCAATACCATCGTTGACGAAAGCAAGCGCGCGGTGAGAGTGTTCTGCGGAGATTGGCGGCTGGCCCATCGCGCCGGTTGTGAGTATTACCTGGACCAGTGTTCTGTTGCGATTCCCGGAAAGCGCGATATCGTGATCGCCAGTTGTGGTGGCTTTCCTCACGACATTAACCTAATCCAGGGACACAAGGCGCTCGACATGGCCGCGCTTGCCTGCAACGATGGCGGTACGATTATTCTTCTTGCCGAGTGCAGCGACGGACTTGGACGATCGGATTTTCTGAAATGGTTTGACGCGCGCGACTCGGGCGCG
>JBKPPH010000025.1:0-6658 GCA_046733535.1 Acidobacteriota bacterium | reverse complement strand
GATCACATCGCCACGTCCACCCGCGCCACAAGCCAGGTTCCGCCTCCTGGACCAGGCAAAGGTGACTGAACTCGCACGCGCCAAGCGCGCCTACGCCCCATCGCACCTAACCCTCGCACTCCTCTACGCCGACGCAGGCCTTCTAAAAGAAGCCGAAGCGGAACTGCGCCTCCTGCGCCGAGCCAACCCCAATTCCAACGTCGCCAGCAATCTCCTGCGCCAGGTGCAGATGATGCGCACACGCACTCACTGAGAATTATTTAGCCGCAGATAAACGCAGATTTCATCGATCTGCGTTTATCTGCGTAAATCTGCGACCCTTACTGCCCGTCGCCAACGAGCACAAACCCGGCCCAGTAAAACGGATGACTCGTCTGCGGGTTCTTCATCAACTTCAACGCCGCTTGCCGCAATGCTTCCGTCTTCGTCGGCTTTGATGCGATCAGGCCGCGGTGGAAGTTCACCATCAGATCGCGCGTGCCCGCGGATTCGACTTTCCACTGGCTCACGACGATCGACGGCACGCCCGCAATAAACATCGCCCACGAGAAGCCAATCATTCCCTCGCCTGCACCGATACGGCCGCGCGCGGTCTCACACGCTGAGAGCACCGCCAAATCCGCCCGCAGATCGAGTTGCATCAGTTCCCATGCCTCCAGCAATCCATCTTCGTTCGCGCCACCTCCCGCGAACGCAAGATGTGAATACATCGGCGATGCATTGTTGAGCATTGCGTGTGTCGCGAAGTGAAGTATTCTGGCCTGACCGGCTTCACTCTTGACACGATCTTCACGCGCCTCTGCGCCCGTGTAGACCTTGCTTCGCGAAACACCGTACAGTCGTCCCAGCTCTTTAACTTCCTGTTCAGCCTCCGGCAACGGATCGAGTTTTCCATCACGAAGCGTCAACGCCGCACGCTTGACCGTCTCGTTACCAAGCGCCGGATTGCCGAGAGCCAGGAGCGTTGCCGGCGCAGTGTCCTTACGCTGCCGTTCCCTCATCTCGCGCAACACCGTCAACGAAGGCGTATAAGAGATCGCCGCGTCTTCGATCAGGAAACGATTCGCGCCGTTCACCAATGCCTGAAACGGCAGATCCCACAGCGTGTTGTCGTTCGCAATGATCAGATTGGTTCGGCCGCGAAGCTGCGCTTCTGCCGGTTTGATTAAGAGGTCGTAGAGTTTTACAGCCGAAGCGCGGAAACCGAGATCTCTTCCGGCGAGTTGTTCTCGAAACGATTCGGTCTGTCTCGCAAGCTCGTCTCTTTTGACCGGCAACGCGTAGACACGAACGTCAGCCTGCGGCTTCCCTGTCGTGACTACGAATAGATAAGTCTGATCCTCTCCGACCACATACTCCAGCAACGCGCTCGAAGCATCCGGCAGTAACGCTGTCAGTTCTTCCGGTTTGATAATCGGTGCTTCACCGCGCTGCACTCTGAGCTCGGGATGGGCCACGTACAAACGCGTCTCGAAGTCTTCATACTCCAGCCGCGCCTTTTCGACTTCCGCCTTCAACTCAGATACAAGTGCTGCGTCAGGTTTATCACGACGCACTTCCGTAGTGAGTTTCGAGTTAAGCGAAACGAGGCGTCGCCGGTGCTGCTCGTCGGCCTGCTGTTCATCTTTGGACCAGGACCGCCGTATGTTCGCGCGGCCCGCCTGTAGTGCGTCGAGCAACACTCGCGCTTTCGATTGTTCCGCGAACGTCAGGGCCTCAGCATGTTTTCCTTGTGACACGAGCAGATCGATCATTCCGAGCCACGGTGACAGCCGGTTCTCGAGAAAACTTTGCTGCTGCTGCTCGCCACCGGCTACGTTCCGGCGGAGAGATTCCAACGTCGAAATAGAAGCGACAAAATTGTTGCGCGCTTCCTCCACCTGACCCAACCCGAAAAGTGCACGACCCATCCTCTCCTGCGCGGTCCACAGTTCTTCAAGGTCATTGAGCGATGAAGCGACCTGCGCCGCGCGACGACTGACATCGAGCATCTCGGCGTACTTGCGCTGGTCCTGATACAGCCGTCCAAGGTTATTCAAGGAGAGCGACACTCCGCCGCGATCGTTCATCTGCTCTCGCAAGCGAAGCCCCTTCTGCAGATTTTCCAGCGCTTCGTCGTAGCGTCCCTGCAAACGATAAGTGTCGCCGATGTTATTAAAAGACCGTGCGATGCCGGGTGTGACCTTTAACGCCTGATAGCCCTGCATCGCTTTCTGAAACCACTCCAACGCCTCCGCGTAAGATCCCTGCGCTTTATAAATGACGCCGATATTGTTGTGTAAGTTTGTGACTCCGAATTTGTCATCCGTCTCTTCGAAGATCGCGAGACTTCTGCGCGCGTATGCAAGCGCCTGATCGAGACGGCCCTGGCGTCTGTAGATCAACCCGATGGTTTGCAGCTTGCCGGCGAGACTGCGGCGATCACTTCCTATCTCCTCCGCGATCTTCAGACTCCTCTGAAGATAGTCGAGTCCTTCCGCGTAGCGACCTTGAGCGGTGTAAAGACGGCCGATGTTGTTGAAGACCTGAGTGAGCGTCGACTTGTCGTTTACGTCTTCACTGAGCAGGCGCGCTTTCTCGAAGTAGTCGAAAGCGGTTTCAGTGTTTCCGAGCTCGGTGTGAGACGTGCCGAGGATGTTGAAGATGCGGGCTGTCAGTTCTTTGTCGCCCAGTTGTTGGCTGAGTGCGAGCGCCTTGTCAGCAGTCTTGATTGCGAGATCTCGTCGTCGTTCGTTGTCGTAAGCAGTCGCCATGTAAAGCAGCGCGCGCGCCTGCTCTTTCTTCGCGCCAAGTTCTTCGAAGATCGCGAGACTCTTTTCTAGATAATCAAGCGCTTGTTCGGGCGGGATGCGACGGGCCTGGATGGCGCCGACTTCATAGAGCGCCAGAGCGAGTTGCATACGATCTCCGGACTTCTCCGCGACGCGCACCGCGAGACGAGAAATTCGAAATGCCTCGTTCAGATCGCCTTTCTGAACCAACGGGTCGGAGAGTGCTTTCAACGCCGCGAGTAACGAGGCGCTGGTTGACTCCTTCTGTGTCAACAACTGCTCCTGCTCCTGGACGGATTTGACTCGCACCAAAGCCACGGCGAGGTCCTTTACCTCCGGAGCAGCAGGTGAATTATCAACTTGCGATTGCGCCAACGCTTGAGAGATGAGGCCCAAGGTGAAGATCGATAAAGCGAGCACCCTCCGAAACCCCAACGGCATAGCACGCCCCCCTTCAGTTCCAAGGCTCAGGAGTTAACGCGCAAAAAGCCGCTGACGAGGGTCAAAGCCAGTTACAGATTCAGAAACAAAATCTCTAAAAATTTTCTCCCCGCACAGTAATACGACCGCTCCTTCAGCAACTTCACCTTTCGGTATAGGAAAACGATTCGAAGGAGAAATCATGCGCTACACCATAATTAAACTTCTTGTTCTCATCGCAATAATGACCGTCGCACTCCGGCCCGCTCAGGCAGCCACACTCGACAACAGCAACGGTCCGGAATTGCCGGCACAGTGCGGCAGCATAGCCGCCCCCGAGGGAAATAAATTGTCATTCCACGTCTATGCGCGCGGCGTCCAGGTCTACAAGTGGAACATCATCACTCAAGCCTGGGACTTCGTTGCACCAGTCGCTTCGCTGTTCGCCGAGGAGAATTTTTATGGCGAGGTCGGCAGTCACTACGTTGGCCCGCACTGGGAAAGCAAGAGCGGAAGCAAAGTGAAAGGCGAGCGTGTTCAAGGCACCGGCTGTACTCCTGACCCGACCGCGATTGAGTGGTTGCTCCTCAGGGGCAAAGAGACAAGCGGCGGCGGCATTTTCAAGGACACCAGCTTCATTCAGCGTGTCAACACGACCGGCGGTCTCAAGCCGACGTTGCCTGGTTTATTTGCAGACGAACTGAAGGAAGTTCCCTACACCGCGGAGTACTACTTCTACCGCGCGGAGAATCCGAACAGTAATTAACCGAAAGGTTCGATTTTCGAGAATAAAGCGTTGCGCAACGCCGTTCATAAGCGTCGTTGCCAACGCTTTTTGTCTACTCGAGATCAAGGCTTCGCTTGCCGGCGCAACAGCCCCGTCAGCACGATCACTCCCAATGGCACTAAGACGAAACCAGCTAGGCGATGAAACGAGGCATAACCAGCGTACGATATGTGCAGTCTTTCGAGGTTCGGAATAAGTTGCTGAGTAGGCTCCCACTCGCTACCCGATGCAATCTCAATGGGTAAGAACAAATGCAGACTCAAACCAATAGCTTGAGTTGGGCTGAGTCCGTCGGATTGACTGTTTTCCAGGGCCGAGGCAGGAGTTGTGGTCTTCTTCCTGACGGCATGTGGCCGCGTGAACACCAACACTCCAAGAGCAATGATCACGATCGTGACCGTGAGTAAACGATGAGGTCGGACACCATAATTGAACAACCACTGCGACCAATCGAACAGTAGCTTCGGGAATTCGCGAAACCTTCGCTCTTTAAATACTCGCTGGTGAACCGAATTTCGCTCCTGCTCGCGACGGAGGAGGTACGCGTCATCGGCCCCGCGATCGTCACCTGAGGTACGTAAGTTTTTTTCCAGCACCGAAAACGGCTGGCGATCGTACGGACGCATCGTGCCGAAAAGCTTTCGCCAATCAGAGCTCATCGAGTCGTACGAAAAACCGCGAAGGTCCACTTCCTTGAACGATGTTTCACTGTGACTCTTCTCAACTGAACCGTCCTGTGGGTTGACGTTTACAACTCGGTCTTCGTCGAAGAAAAAGATATGAAACTTCGCGTCGCGAAGACTCAAACGCGCGCGAAAGTCTGTTCCCACAAAATGTGCGATGCCGTTGATTTCAGCGCGATCAAAAACAACCTCGCCTTTAAAAACCGTGCGTTGAAACTCAGCTTCCCCGTCAATGTGGGCATTTACAAAACTGACTTTGCTTTTGAAACGACAGGGCAAAATCTCGCGCATAAACGTCGTGGTTCGGAAGACGATGTTGCCTCCTACTTCCAGCCGATCGAAAACGGTGCGACCTTCAAAGTGAGTACCGACAAAGTAGCAGTTCGCCTCGAGATGTGCGTTGAAAAAGCTCACGTCGCCGCCGAACCGCACTGCGAAGATTTTGTTTCCCCAGGCAACTTCGCGAAATCGGGTTTCACTTTCGACTTTAACGAGGGTGAAGTTTGCATTCTTGTTGAAGTCAACGCCATTGAAATTCAGATCGCCACTTACCGCCGCACTGTAGAAGCTTACCTCACCTCGAAAGCGCGTTCGACAGATGCGTTCGTTGACCGGGAGCGTGTCAAAGCGAACGCCACGACCAAATGTCACTGAATTGAAGTTCGAGTTGTTTCCGAATTTGGCGCCGCGAAAGTCGCAGTCGCCCTTGATCTGAGCGTTGTAAAAGCTCACCGGTCCAACAAAAACTGTGCTCCTTCTCCCAGCAACATTAAACCAGGCGGCGCCGCCGATAAACGCTCTGTCGAACTTTGTTTCTTTTTTGAAGACTGCCGCACTAAACTCTGCATCACTTTCTATACGCGTGCCCACAAAGCGGACGTCGCCTGCGAAATCTGTTCGCGGCGAGGCTTCACCTTTAACAGGACCACAAAGAAATCGACCGCCAATGTTTCCGCCGTCGAAATATAGTGGACCTTTAAAAAGAGCTCCATTGAATTGAGCGTCTCCTTGAATAAACGCGCGGTTAAAGTTTGCTTCCTGCTTGAACAGAGTCCGATTGATCCGCTGGTTCACAAGGACGCTTTGAAATAAGGCGCGGCTACCGACTTTGAGCAGATTGAACATAGCTCGTCCTTCGAATTGAGCACCCTGGAAATCTGCATCACCTTCGATGTGCGCGGCAAAGAACCTCACCTCTGATTTGAACGTGGTAGGTACGAACTTGTTGTCCAGATCCACGGTTCGAAATAAAGCATTGCCGGTGATATGGCAGCGGTCGAAGCTGGCGAGCTTTCCGAACTCGCAGCCCTGGAAATCAACATTACTCTTGAGTTGAGCGTTGAAAAAGTGGGCTTCTTCGCAAAAGTGCGTGGGAACATTCTTGTCCTTCAAGCGGTTCGCACAAAACCGGGTGTCTCCGTCAATTTTGATCGCTGTGAAGTTACTCTTGCCTGCGAAATGGGCGGCGCTGAAGTCGAAGTTGCCGCGAACAACCGCCCCGTAAAAATTTACTTCTGCGCCAAAGGTAGTTTGGAAGACCTGGTCCGAGAGGACGACTGTCGCAAATGAGACGGTGCCGTCGACCTTTACCAGACTAAAATCTAACTTCCCTTCAAACTGAGCGCCGCGAAAGAAGGCATCGCCCTGCACCTGCACGCTGTAAAAATTCGCCTCTCCCACAAAGCGGGTCGCGATGCACTTTTTCTCAATTTCAATCGCCCTGAAGAAAGCATTCCGTCCTATCCGGACCCCGTTAAAGTCAGCTTTAGCTCGAAACTGCGTACCACTAAAATCAACGTTCCCTTGAAACGTAGCACCACCAAAATGCGCGTCTCCATTGAAGACTGTTGACTGAAGCTGATCTGTGTTAATGAACGGTTGGAACGAACACCTCTTAGTTACTTCAATACGATAGAAGTCGACGGAGCCAAACGTTGCACCTTCAGCACTGAGTACCTCATCTACATGGATGTCCGTAAACTTGGAATCATTGGCGA
>JBKPPH010000024.1:0-9394 GCA_046733535.1 Acidobacteriota bacterium | reverse complement strand
GTGGTAGCCCCAGCGATCGGAGAGAGCGGGACGGCTTTGGACCAGGAACAATAAGTGATGCGCAGCGCGATCGAGAAGCTTTTTTACCACGGATTAGGCGGATAGAGACTGTTGGAAGATTTGCTGCACGCGTTCGTGGGTGAAATACGCGCGGCCGACGTCGAGGGCGCGCGCTGCGAGAGCGATGCGATGCGCTGGATCTTGCGCGAGGCGCGTGATGGCGGCCGGTAAAGCTGGTTCAGATTCGACGACTTCGGCGACGCCCGGGTTTTCGTGCGCCCACGTGACTGCCGAGCAGTAGCTTGGGCCATAAATCAGGAGCGGCAAGCCGACGGCGGTGCAGTCCGCGAGCTTGCTCGGGAATGCCATTTCCATGTTGACCCTGTCGCACGACTCGAAAGACATCGGCACGAACAGGGCGTCGGCTTCGTCGCGAAGACGAGTGATTAGTTCTGACGAGTTCAACAAGCCACACGCCGTCGTCGTTGAATCGAAGCCTGACCTTGTTGCGTCGTCAGGTGTGACTGGTCCGAAGATTAACAAACGACCATCCACCGTTTTCAGAGCGTCTTGCAATGCGATTAGGGCGCGAGTGTAGCCGTTTGAATTGATCGTGCCGGCGAACGCGATTGTAAATGGTTTGTCGTTGCGGGCCAGACGGGTAGGCGGCACGTCGAAGTCAGGGCAGTCTCGCGCTCGGCTCGGATATATGACTTCAGCGGGTTCGCCGTAGCGTTCGCTGTACGATCGACTCATCGCGGGCGACACACAGAAGCGCGATTGCGCTTGCCGGTAGACAGCCGCGAAACGAGCGTCAAGCAACTGGCGAAAGCTCGCAGGGACATCTGCGACGCGCGGCCAGTCGTCGTGAACCATGAGATACAAAGGCAGCCTGCGTCTGCCGGCGACGTCAGCCGCAGCGAGCCAACCGAAGCCATGCGCAACCGTCAACACACCTTCCGCCTTGAATCCGTTGAGCGATTGCGAAATCGCTTCTCCGAAGCGTTTTCCGCTCTGCGTGAACCATGCAACTGCATACGGATGGAAACGGGTGTTGAGCCACCGTTGCTTCGCGATCGGATGCGAGATGTATGCAACATCGGAAAGCCGGCGCTGCGGTTCTGATCGGGTTGCGGTCTCGATGATGGTCAACTTCTCGTGCGGGTAATCCGACAACAGCCGGTGCAGCAACGCGGAGCCGTGATATGAAGCTTCGACGGGCACATCTCCGACGTAAACCAAGTTTGGAAGCATCACAACCGGTAAACCGTCCGCATCCAGTCGGCGGTGAGCTGCATTCCGTCTTCAAGGCTATAGGAGTTTTTGTGATCGAGGTCACGAACTGACTTCGAGGTATCGACGCGCTTGAGTTTCGTCGTCAGGATCTCGGTTTCCTGCTGGTGCACAAGTCGCGGATCGGCGCCTGTTACTTTGAGGACGACGTCTGAGAGTTGCTCGATCGTGTGCAGGTCGTTGCCGCCCACGTTGTACGTCTCCCCCGCGCGAAAATTGTTTGTGATGTTGGCGACGGTGCGCACAGTGTCGGCGAGGTAGGTGGACGTTCGCGAGTGTCCGCGAAAGACAGTCCACGGCAGACCATGCAGCGCGCAGTAGAGGAACCGGCAATTCACGGAGCGATATGGACTGTAATACTCGCCCGGACCGTACGTGTTGAATAAACGCACGACCACGCTCTCGGTGCCGTATTGCAATGCCGAGTTTCGAATCTGCATTTCGTTAACCCACTTCGACATCGCGTAGTCGTTCAACTGCTTGATCTCGTACTCCTCCATCACCGTCTCGACCATCAGGTCGGGCCAATCACCGTAAACTTCGGACGACGAGAAGTGTATGAGCCGAAACTTCAAACGTTCCTGGAGACGGATGACGTTCTTCGTGCCGATCGCGTTTGTGCGCCAGAGCGTTTCGTAAAAGTCTTCGCCGTTCCAGCGGCCAAACTCCGCGGCGCAGTGATAGACGTAATCAAATGGACCACAGCGTTCGAAGACGCGCTCGAGCTGCCGGAAGTCGCCGACATCGCAGCGCGCGTAAAGCGGGAGTTCGACGTCAGTGCGCAAGCTGAAGCCGATCTCGTCGGGTTGATGCTGCACGTCGCAGGAGACGACGTGATGGCCGCGGGCGCGCAGTTCAGAGATTAAGCCGGCGCCGACTGTGCCGAGACCGCCTGTGACTAAAATTCTCATTTAATGATTACAGGATTTTTTGAAGATTACAGGATGCGTTTAGCCAACTGTCGAGGTCGTCTGATTCAAGCGTGTGATTGTGTTTCAGAAGCCGAGACAACGATTTCACTTCACGGATAGGGTGATTCGAAACGAGACCGGTTTGCGGGTTGTAGGTGCGGAACGTGTAGCGGTGCTTAAAACCGATCGCTGCCTGGCGATAATCGTCGACTTCGTAATCGTGGATCGCTATCCACGCGCGTTGCGGCCAGCGACTAGCGATCGCGCGAATCGTCGCTTTACGTTGCGCGCTGGTCTTTGAATCATCGATTAGGATCAAGTCAAAAGCCTCGAGATCCAGAAGAGAAACAGACTCTGCTATTTCGCCGTCGACGAGTTGGAGGCGCCAACGTTGATCGCGCCCGATAGCTTGTTGAATCGTCTTGGCCCATGAGGCGTCGTTTTCAATAGAATGAAGTTTTTCGAGGTGTGGAAACGCAGAGCGATTGAGAAACGTCAGCGTGCTGTAGTGTCCGCAGCCAAACTCGAGCACGGATCTGATTTCACGAATACGCGCAAGTCCGATCAGGATTGGCATATGAGTCGAGTAGTCGTTGCGCGCTCGCGGAACGGCAAAAAATCTCGCGCGAAGGTTAATCATGTGGCAACGGCTGCGCCTTCAGCCCGACGCTTCCAAACCACGTATCGAGCTTACGCCCGCCATAAACTTCAGTCTCGGCTACTTCAAACTCAAACATCCGCGGCACGATTTCCACGAGGCGCCGCGACATGTCTTTCAGATGAATCTCCAACTGGTATGCGCCCGGCATCAACGGCAACGACTCGATCGTGAATCCGAGCTCAGCAGTCTGCCCTGCACGCAAAGGCGCAGCCGTGGTGAAGTCTTTCAGATCGAGACCAGTCAATCGACGCGAATCCATCGTTAGAAATGAGACGTAAAGCCCGGGATCCTGAATCTCCGTCTTCGGCACAAACCGGACTCTCACCTCCACCGGATCGAAAGTCTTGATCACTGGACCAGCCGCCGAACTCACCTGGACCGACGTCACAGAAAAAGTATTTGTCTCCACCGCCTCGTTCGGCGTCTGCGACGCGTTGATGCGCGACAGGTATCGATCGACCGTCTCGTTGATCTCTCCCTGCGCGACGACCGCCCCCTTCTCCACGATGAGCGCGTGTTTACAAATGCTTCTGACCGCCGACATGTTGTGACTCACAAAAAGAATCGTGCGTCCCTGACTGCCAATCTCGCTCATCTTCGCGAAGCACTTCTTCTGAAACTGCGCATCCCCGACCGCCAGCACTTCATCAACCAGCAGCACTTCCGTTTCCAAATGTGCGGCCACGCCAAACGCGAGGCGCACGTACATGCCGGTCGAGTAACGCTTAACGGGCGTATCGAGAAACTCTTCGACCTCCGCAAAGGAGACTATCTCGTCAAACTTGCGATCGATCTCGGTCTTGCGCATGCCGAGTATCGCACCGTTGAGGTAGATGTTCTCCCGGCCGGTCAGCTCCGGATGAAAACCCGTGCCGACTTCCAACAACGAACCAACCCGCCCGTAAATCTCGGCGACTCCTCGCGTCGGTTCGGTGATACGCGCGAGAATTTTCAGCAGCGTGCTCTTGCCCGCGCCGTTGAGGCCGATGATGCCGACGACTTCACCGCGCTGGATTTCAAACGAGACATCCTTGAGCGCCCAGAAATTTCCATTGCCATTTTGCGAATTGTGTTTGAGACGCTTGAAGGGTGCGAGCGCGGTGGTTGAGATAGCGTCGCGAAGCGTTTTGTAACGGTCGGGAGAACCGATGCGATATTGTTTGGCCAGTTTCTCGCAACGGATGGCAACGTGAGGCATTGTCCGGTTCAAGCCTGCTTCTCGTAATATTTCTGGCCGTAATAACTCTGGTAGTAATAGTAGTCGTGCGATTGCAGATTGACGTTGTTGAGGACGACGCCAAAGATCTTTGCACCGACATCGTTCAGCAACTGTTTCGATCGCCGCACGATATGGCGCGAACTCCGTCCGCCATGAACCACCAGCAACACACCGTCAACCATCGACGAGATTAAAACTCCGTCCGTGAACGAGCTCACCGGCGGCGAGTCGATCACGACGTGCGTATAGTTGGCTTGCAGTGCCGCGAGTAACTTTCGCATCTGGTCCGACCCGATTAGCTCCGCGGGATTCGGTGGGATCGGTCCCGATGTCAAAACACTCAGACCACTCGCTTCGTCGTTTCTGACCATCGCCAGCATGTCGGACTCTGAGATGTCAGACGACAGTATCGAACTGAGTCCTTCCTGCCCATTCATGTCGAAGATGTGCTGAAGCCGTGGGCGACGCATATCGGCGTCGATGATCACGACGCTCGCGCCAGTCTGGGCGAGGCTGATCGCGGTGTTGACGGCGGTCGTCGTCTTCCCTTCTCCCGGCAGACTCGACGTGACGAGCAACGACTTCGGCGCGCGACCTGCAGTCGATAACAACACCGACGTGCGCAGATGCCGGTACGCTTCCGCCAGCGGCGAACGTCCATCGATATTCATCAACAACTCCGAATGGCCCGCGCCGTTTCCGTTGCTGTGCTTTTGCAGCGCGGTGGTTCCGGGAAGAACGCGCCGCCGTCGCGCAGCGCTGCCGACCGACGGAATCACCGCGAGCGCAGGCAGGTGCAGCACACGCTCGACTTCTTCAGTCGAATGCACGGTGTCGTCGAGATACTCGAAGAACAACGCGAGACCAAGGCCCAAACCGATCGACAGGAAGAACGCAGCAATGACGGTCCGAGCGCGATTCGGACCAACCGGAGCGTCCGGCGTGAGCGCATAGTCGACGATCGAGATGTTGTTCGGTTTTCCCGCGAGCACGACGTCGTTTTCCTTTGCGCCCTGGAGCAGCCCGTTCAGCAACGACTTGTTCGTTTCGATCTCCTGCTGAATGATGCGGTAGTTGATCGCGGCTTCATTCTGCGAAAGCGTCTGCGCGCGTTGCTGCTCGAAGGCTTTCCGCAGTGACTGCTCACGCTCGAGTGTCTGCTGGTAACGCGTGTTGAGATTTGTGAGCAGCGTCGCCGACCTGCGACTCCGCAAGTCTTTCAACTGTCGATCGAGCTCGCCGATCTGCTGATCGACTTCTTTCACCTCCGGCGCTTCTTCAGTCGCGTCGACGAGCAACTGCGCGCGCTTCTGTCGAAGTTCGACCAGCTTTCCTTCGATCTCGTTCGACTGCTTCGCACCGTCGTCTGCGAGCGCAACCGCAGCGTCAGGAGCTTTCGCGGCGTTGTAAGCAGCCTCGGCGGTCTTGCGATCGTTTTCGGCTTCGAGCAGTTGCCGGTTGAGTCCGGCGAGACGTTCGACGACCGTATTCTGATTCGGATCGAGCGAAATGATCTGATTGTTCTTGGCGTAGTTGACGAGGCGTTCTTCGGCGGTGCGAATCTGTTGCTGCAACTCGGCGATGCGCTTCTGGAGAAAGTCGCCGGTAGTGCTGTTTGCTTCAGTCCGCTTTTCGAGGTTCGAGAAAACGTAAGTCTCCGCGATCGCGTTTACGACCTTGGCGGTCACTTCCGGAGCGGTGTGCGTGTACTTGATATCGATCAGGCGCGTTTCTTTGTAGTAACCGCGTGTCTCTTTCACCGGCTCGACTTTGAGCCCGCTGAGAATCGTGTTGACGTACGGCGCGAGACGTTTCGCTTCGTTCAGGTCTTCGCGCGCGGTCGCCTGCGCGACAGTCGTTGTGAGTGGTAACTGATCGGGCGCCTTCGGTGTGCTGTCCTGTGGCTTGCTTCCAAGTCCAACCATTCGCAGCATCGTCTGCCACGTTGACTGTCGCTCCGGGTTGCCTTTGAAGAAATCCGGATTGTGTTCGAGATCGAGCGTGCGCACGACGCGACGCATCAATCCCGGACTGACGAGAATCTGCAGTTGCGTGTTGAAGTAGATGGGATCGTCGCCTGGACCATAGAGCGGACGCGTCTGGTTAACGAGCGAACCGGTGTCTTCCAAATCGACCTGCACTCGCGCCTGCGCTTCAAAAAAGTCAGGCTTGCGCGCGACGTACACGACCGCGAGCATCGTGACAATCGCGACGATGCCTAAAACGAGCCAGAGGCGCTTGCGGATCGCGCGCCAGTAGTCGAGTAGGTGCACTTCGTTCTCGGCGTTGGGATCGACACCATAGTTATAGGATTGCGGCGGCTCGAAAGCTCGATCGAGAGCTTCCGGGCCGGGCTCTCGTTTCGCAAGCTCTTTAATTGGCTTCATAGTGGTGAATGGGAGTTTTTAAGGAATTACGCGGACGGGCAATTGGCCTACACCAGGCACGACACCCTGGACCAGGCTGCGCAGAAAACTTTTGCCGGCGGAGGTGGGTACGTCGATGATGTCGTTGGGCGCGAGTGCGAGGTCTTCGGAACGCTTCTTCTCAATCGCGTAGAGATCAACGGTGATCTCTTTTCTAATCGTCGTTCCCGGTTCCTGTCGTAAGACACGGATCTTGTCTTTGCGCGTGTCCTGCTTGAGACCGCCCGCCATCGCGATCGCCCGCGTGAGTGTGATCGGTTCGCGCAGTGAAATCGTGAGCGGCATGAAGACGTTTCCGACGACGTAGACTTGATCCGCTTCCGGAAGGGTGACGATGTCGCCGGGTTCGAGGTATGGGTTCGATTTCGGATCGCCCTGGAGCACGTCGCTCAACTTGTAGCTGGAGAAGACGGCCGAGGTGTCGGTCTCGTCCATCTGTTTGCAGGGTGATGAGGCAGTTGAGTGCACGATGTTGACCGTTTGGCCGGCGCGCGGCGATGGGCCTTTGGCGTAGGTGAGCAACTCGAGCAACCGAACGCGGCGCTGTAGTTCGAAACGGCTCTGATCGTTTACCGCGCCGATGACGGCAACCTGTCGCGAGTGATATTCCTTGATGAAGACGTCGACTTGCAGGTTCTTGTAATACTTTGCGTAACGCGTGGAGATCTCTTTCGCGAGTTCGCCTTCGGTCTGGCAAGCGGCTTGGATCTCTGTATCGATCAAGGGCATGCGGATCATGCCGTTGCCTTCGACACGCACGTTTTCGCGGGAGATGTTCGGGCGGTTGTGGATGCGTATGTCGAGCACGTCACCCGGGCCGATGCGGTAACGATCGTCGGGCGCTTGTGGTGGTGATGATATGAGTGTCAGGAATGAGAGCGCAGTAAGAAGCCAGGTCATAATTGGGTTAGGAGAACGTTTTTAGACAGGATGGACAAGATTCATCGTGTAAATCCTGTCCCTCATTTTCCTGACATGCCGATGCGGCGAGACAGGAGCGCCTCGCGCATGTGGTTCGGATGCGCCAGGTTCAGCACGGTGTTACTCAACAACACCAATAACTCTTCATGCTCACGCTTGAATAGTCCCGTCAACGGCTGCTCCCCGGTTTTGAGCACGATGCCTTCCCTCACCCATTGCCAGAACTGCTTCTGTGTCGTCCAAAACTGTTTGCGATCGCGGCAGATGACGAGCGCTGTTTTCTTCTTGCGTTTCTTCTTCATGCGGATACACCTCTGGCGTTGCGTGTCGAGAACGAAAAAGTGCTACACACAGAAACCCTTCAGGGAAGCCTCTCTTGCGAGGCAGCAGCTAATTGTCAAACCGGCAGACGAACTCCCACACCCTTAGCTTGCGGTATTCGACGGGTGTTTGACTCAGCGACTATTGGAAGTGAGTGGGCGGAGTTGTTTGTTGTCGTGGCGCTAGGAAATTCTCTTCGAAACATCAATGTCTCAGTGAATCACTGACGGCGACGAAAAATTGTCGGGAAGCTCCGCGCAATCCAAAGGACCCGGATTGAAGTGCATCGAGAGACTAATTAGATCGATTGCATGTGTCAAGTTTATTAATGATAAAGAATTTGATCAGGAAACATTATCGACCATTTCACACCAGAGATGCCCGATCGTGATGTGAGCTTCCTGCACTCGTGACGTTCGATTTGAAGGCACAGCAACGCCGGCGTCGCACAGTGATCGAAGCGGTTCCGGGGTCGCGCCGGTCAGTGCGATAGTTTTACAACCCAACTCCCTTGCCTGCTCCGCTGCGCGCAGGACGTTCTTCGACTTTCCACTCGTGCTGATCGCTATCAACACGTCGCCCGCCTGCGCCAAGCCTGCAACCTGGCGAGCAAACACCTGTTCGTAGCCGAGATCGTTGCTGACGGCGGTCAATGCAGACGTGTCAGTGGTGAGCGCGATCGCGGGCCACGAACGTCTTTGCCTTTCGTAACAGCCCACGAGCTCGGCGGCGATGTGTTGCGCGTCAGCCGCGCTGCCGCCGTTGCCGCACAGCAGAATCTTCCGATCGCCGGCAAGCGCCTCGCAGATGATTTGGCCCGATCGTTCGATTTCGGGAAGCGTCGAATCGATTAACTTTTGAATTGTTTCCAGGTGTTCGTGTAGAGACTTGGTCAGAAATTCCACGGCGGGAAATTAACACAGATTCACGCGGATCCGCACGGATAAAGGCGGATGATTGTGTTAATCTGTGCCGGCACTCACAACGTATGAATAATTCGAATTCAACGCCGATGCTGCGGCAGTACCAGGAACTGAAGCAGCAACATCCCGGGACACTGCTGTTTTTTCGTCTCGGCGACTTCTACGAGCTTTTCTTTGACGACGCGGTGACGGGTTCACGCGAACTGCAAATCACACTCACCGCGCGTCACAAAGAGAGCGGCAATCCCGTGCCGATGTGTGGCGTGCCACACCACTCCGCTGCGAATTACATCGCGCGGCTCGTTCGCAAAGGTTATCGCGTCGCGATCTGCGAACAGACTGAAGAGGCAGGCAAGACGAAGAAGCTGGTGCGGCGCGAGGTCGTGCGCATCGTCACGCCCGGAACTCCGATCGATCCGCAGTTGCTTGAAGCGCGCGAACCGGTGTTTCTGGCTTCGATTTGCAGTGCAGGTGAGACGATTGGCGCGGGGTTTCTCGACATCTCGACGGGTGAGTTTCGCGTTACGCAGGAAAGCGGCCGCGACTCTTGGACACGAATTCGCGCGGCGCTCGAGTCGTACGCGCCGCGAGAGTTGCTGTTTCCTGCGTCGCTCGGAGCGCTGATCAAGAGCAGTCTGTCGGGGAAAGTTCAAACGGCGCCGTTGCCTCTTAACGCGTGCGAAAAGGTTGAGCCCGAGATTTCCGCGCACGAGTTCGGG